>DAHXMR010000027.1 GCA_027371655.1 Microcaldota archaeon | reverse complement strand
AACCCGCCTATGGCCCTGCCGACGTGGGCGCGGTGCAAAGCCAAATAGAGGGGGCGTACGCCGAAACGTATTCGCTTGCGCCCGAGGTTGCCTACAACAGCCTTCACCTGCCCAAGTCTGCAAGCATTGTCGTGCCGTTTTCCGCAATCCTAAGCGGTGCACACTCGATCCAATTGTACCGCTACGACGTTGGGTTCGGCAGCAACGGTTACTCGGTTCCCTCGGGCGGGAAAAGATGCGCGTTTTCCAAAGCAGAGGTGGACGCGGGGACTTCGGACGGCTTGGCGTGCGGCAACTGCGGCGATGCGGTGGGCAATCCCTGCTGCACGTCGGACGAGGCGTGCTTGTCGGCAAACGGGCTTTACTGCGAATCGGGAAGCAGGAGTTGCCGGGCCTGCGGCACTACGGGCACGCCGTGTTGCCCCGCGCCCGCCGCGGCTTGCAATTCGGGGCTCACTTGTTCGGCAGGCGCGTGCGTTGCCTGCGGCGGCAACGGCCAGCCTTGCTGCACGGGCGGGGGTTGCAATGCGCCTTTGAGGTGCGGTGCGGGCGGAACGTGCACTAGCAAATGCTACTATACCGTTCAGGGTGGCGACACCTTGTCTAGCATAAGCGTAAAGCTTTGTAACAATGGTGGACTGTGGAACAATTTGTTTGCGGCCAATCGTGATGCCATAGATGCGAGGGCGGCAAATTCCGGGCTTCCATATGCGCCGCCTTGCAGTTATTCTGATTGTGGGCACTGGATTTTCCCTGGCGCAGTTCTGGAAGTTCCGGCAGGCTGCGTTTGTCCCTAACTTGTTGCGGCAGCTGCTGCTGATGTTGGCTGTTTTTGCAAAGCTTTTGCAAGGCATAAGCGCGTTTTTTCCGGTCCCGCGTTTTTTGGGTTTAAAAAGTAATTTAAAGGCTCGAATTCACTTCTTTTACCATAATGCTCGACGATTTTGTGGACGGCGTGCAGGAGGCGTGGTCGCAGTTTCTCGACTGGAGCGAGAGCGCGGGCCTGCCATTGAAAGGCGCGGCAACAGCCTTGGAAGAAAAGGGGATTCCCGCGCTGCCCGTGTTCGCAATACTCGCCATGTGCCTTGTCGGCGCGGGCATTTTCGTTTTCGCGCCCTCCGTTGTCGAGCCGTTTTTCCCGCCCGCCAATGCCACGGTGACAATCCAGCTGCAAAGCCAGGAGGCCGGCGTTCCCCTGGCGCTTGCCGGAGTCCAAGTGCTGCTTTCGCAGGACAACCTCGAGGACGGTGTCTACAATGGTTCTTCCGACGATTCGGGATTGGTGGTATTCAAGGGCGAAGTGCTTCCCGGCACGTATAACGTCAGGGTCGTCGACGACCGTTATTCCGGCACGGCAACTGTGCTTGCGGAAAGCGGCAAGTCCGCGTCGGTGCAAGTAGACGTCATCGAAACCGCCAAGCGCAAGGTCAAGCTCCTGCTCGACGTGCAAAGGCTCGGCGGCGGCGCGGGCCCGGACAATGCCTCAATCACGCTTTTCGATTCCTCGGGCAACGCCGTTGCCAACGCTTCGGGTTCTTCGCTGAGTTTTGACGCGGACCAGAAGGCGACTTACCGCGTGCGCGTGAGCGCGCCGGGATGGAACGACAACGACTCCAGCATCGTTACCGCGTCGGGCGATTCCAACCCCGTGGTCTTCCTCTCGCCCAAGCCCGGCTTCGACAAGATGACCGTCCTTTTGCGCGCGGTGGACAGCGGCCAGCGCGGCAAATACTTGGGCAACGTGTCCATAATCCTGCGCGATGCCGCGACAGGAAAGGATTTGTTTTCCCCGCTTATGACCACCGACGACGGGGGCACCAAGCAGGACCAGGTTTCCGTCGGCCAGAACCTGGTGATAGCCGCAAGCGCGGACGGGTTCGACCCGTTGCTTTTGAATTACACCGCGGACCTGTTCAACAATTCCATAACGCTTTATTTGGACCGCGTGGACCCCAACGGATTGAAAAAATTGTCCGTGAGCGTGCTGGACTCGGCGGGCAATCCCGTGCGCGGGGCCACCGTCCAGTTGTACCAGGGAAACTCCAAGACCGGATACCCCGCCGTGGTGTCGAATTCCAGGGGCGGCGCGGAATTCCGCGTGCGCGACGGCGGCTACCTTGTCACCGCGTATGCCCAGAATTATTTGCCCGCGTTTGAAAGCGACGTTCCCTCCGGCGGCGCCGTGGAATTGAGGCTCGAAAGCTCGGTGGGAAATTCGGGCCAAGTCAAGGTCACAGTCGTTGACGAAAACAAGGCGCCCCTTTCCGAGGCGTCGGTTTCATTGTACCGCGAAAGCGGCGAGCCCTACGGCATTCCCGAACGCGTCACCGGAATAGACGGCAGCACGGTTTTCTCCGACATTCCATACGAAACGGTTTTCGCGCGCGCATCGCTCAACGGCAGAAGCGGCGAAAGCTCGCGCGTGCTCGTCGCGCCGGTTGGCGAGGCGGGATTGAACGCGACGCCAATCACGGTAGCGCTGTTGCCGCAGAAAGGCGGCCTTTCGGTAGTAGTGCGCGACCACTTCTCGCGCAAGCCCGTGCTTGGCGCGGTGGTGGAAGTGTCCACCCGCGAAAGCGCGTCCTGCATTGCGCAGGACGGCACCTGCGATGTGAGCGGGCTCGAGGGATTCGGCCGCGTGATCGTGACCGCGAACGGAGACAACGATTTCTCCGCGTCCGAAGTCGAGGTCAA
>DAHXMR010000016.1 GCA_027371655.1 Microcaldota archaeon | reverse complement strand
GCGAAAAAGAAACTGTTGTTTGAAACTGCAGCGCGGGAAAAGGAAGATGCCGCAGGCATCGGGAAGAAGGTCGTGCGCGTGGTTGACGAGCGCAAGAAAGAGTGGTTCGAGCGGTTCCGCTGGTTCCGCACAAGCGGCGGTTTTCTTGTGGTCGGGGGCAAGGATGCGTCGCAGAACGAGGCGGTTGTCGCAAAATATGCCCAACCGAGCGATTTGTTTTTCCACGCGGACATCCAAGGCGCGTCCGTAACTATATTGCAGGCGGAAGGCAGGCCGGAAAGCGTTTCGGATGCGGACAGGCGGGAGGCCGCGCAGTTTGCGGCGAGCAATTCAAGCGCGTGGAAGCGCGCCTTCGGCTCGGTGGATGTTTATTGCGTTTCGGTTTCCCAGCTTTCGAAAAAGTCGCAGGGAGAATTCGTTTCAAAGGGTTCTTTCGTGATGAAGGGGCAGCGGGAATGGTTCCGCAACACCGAGCTGGGCCTGCGCCTTGGCTTCAATGGAGAAGATGTGCTTGTTTGCGTTCCCGCAATTTCTTCCCAAAAACTTTCGAAGGAAATTCTATTGAAGCCGGGCGGGGTTTCGCAGAACGAGGCGTCCAAAAAACTGGCGGCAAGGCTTGGGCTGAAGGACACAAGCGAAATACTCGCATTGCTGCCGGGCGCGGTGGAGTTATCCTAAGCTTTTTCCCTGCCGCCTTTTTGGTCCAAGACCGGCGCGTGGACGTGGATTTTGTATCCGGAATGCCCGGCAACAAGGGGAAGCTCTTTCGTCTTCAGGTATTCTGTTACCGCTTTGGCTGCGGCTTCGAGTTTTTCAATTGGGACGGTTTTCCCGCTTTTGTATTTCGGCTCGAACACCAGTTGCCTGCCGGGCCCCCTGCTGGCCGGCAAAGTTGTTATCATCACGTCGCGCTTTTCGAGGCCAAGCGTTTTGGAAACTATTCCGTGCATTTCGGTTTTATGCGCTACGGTCAGCTTTCCCATCCCCATTTTCATCAGCTCCTTAACGTCAGTCGTTCCTCGCCTGGGCCAGGGCGGTGATTGCTTTTCTGGCGAGCCGTATCATTTCGTCGTTTTGGGTTTTCTTGGCGAATTCGTCGAGAACTGGAATTGTTTCGGGCGGGATTTCCGCAAGCGCTTTTTTCGCGAATTCCCTGCGCGCGGGGTCGTAGCGCTTGTCGCCGCCGATGTGCGCCAAAAGCAGCGCCCGGTTGGTGTTGCGTATGGTGTCGCTTTTGCCGGAATCGTGCAGGAGCGGCTCGACAGCCAGGGGGTTGCGGTTCTTCAGAATCTCGATGAGCGCGGCCGAGCGCTCGGGTTCCGCCCCGTGGTTTAAGACTTCGAAGAGGGATTTAATCGGCAGGGTGCGGTATTTCATCGGTTCGCTTTTCGGGTGCATTCCGGGTTTACCTCGTGCTTGAAAATTGGGCGTTCCCCTCCAAAACATAAGTGCGCCCCCACGCATAAAAACACCGCTCCCCCAAAAAACCGCCGTTCCCCGCGCACGCTCCGCGCCCCCCCAAGGGGGGCTTTTGCTCCAGCGCACAACTCATAAAAACTCCATTGCCCCAATTGATTCCTCTCTGAGTTCTCAATTTTTGGATAGTTGCATTTCAAATGGCAGGCGAACCGGCACAAGGCGAAAATCCCGCGCACGCCGAAGGCGGCGGGAAGGAAGTCATGCTCAAGGTAGCGGAGGCAATGCAAATCGATTACGGCAAGCGCATTTTGAGGATTGACTCCGATGCGAGGCAGGCGTTGGGCCTTACCACGGGGGACATAGTCGAGATAAGGGGAAAAAAATACACCGCCGCGATAGTGCTTCCCTCGCACCCCGCCGACGAGGGCGCGGGAATAGTGCGCTTGGACGGATTGCTGCGCCAGAACGCGGGAGTGGGCTTGGGCGACCGTGTTGCCATAAAAAAGGCGGAAGTCAAGCCCGCGAAAAAAATCGTCCTGGCTCCCAATGTTCCCTCGCGCTACGCGCCGGGCTTCGACCAGTACGTGAAAAAGAATTTGATGGGCAAGCCCATTTCCAAGGGCGACGTTTTGTCAGTCAACGTTTTCGGCACCCCGTTCCCGTTCGCAGTCGCGCAACTTTTGCCCCAGGGCATCGTGATTGTCGCCGACGAAACCGAGGTAATGCTTCGCGAGGAGCCCATGAAAGAACTGGGCAAAATCGCAACGATCTCGTACGAGGACGTCGGCGGATTGAAGGAAGAAGTCCGCAAAATCAGGGAAATGGTCGAGCTTCCAATCCGCCACCCCGAATTGTTCGAGCGCCTCGGGATAGAGCCGCCCAAGGGCGTGTTGATTTACGGCGCGCCGGGGTGCGGAAAAACCCTGCTTGCGCGCGCGGTTGCAAACGAGTCCGAGGCGCATTTCATCACACTCGCGGGCCCGGAGGTCGTTTCAAAATTCGTGGGCGAGGCGGAGGAAAAGCTGCGCAACATTTTCAAGGAAGCCGAGGACAACGCGCCTTCCATCATTTTCATCGACGAGCTGGATTCCATCGCCCCCAAGCGCGAAGAAGTGGTGGGCGAAGTGGAAAAGCGCATAGTCTCGCAGTTGCTCACCTTGATGGACGGCTTGAAAAGCCGCGGCCAGGTCGTGGTGATTGCCGCAACGAACCGGCCCAACAGCATCGACCCCGCATTGCGCCGGCCCGGGCGCTTTGACCGCGAAATCGAAATCGGCGCGCCGGACAAGAAGGGCCGCAAGGAAATGCTGCAAATCCACACCCGCGGAATGCCCCTGGGGGAAAAAGTCTCGCTTGACGAGCTTGCCGCAGTCACCCACGGTTTCGTTGGCGCGGACATGCAAATGCTTTGCAAGGAAGCGGCCATGAAGTCGCTGCAGCGCATTTTGCCGAAAATAAAATTGGGCGACGAGGCCGTCCCCCAAAAAGTGTTGGACGAGTTGAAAGTTGAAAAAGACGACTTCCAAAACGCACTCAAGGAAGTCTCCCCTTCCGCCCTTCGGGAAGTGTATATCGAGGTTCCCAACGTGAAATGGGAGCAAATCGGCGGGTTAGACGAAGTCAAGCGCGAGCTCAAGGAAGCGGTAGAGCTTCCCCTGAAGCACCCCGAAAAATTCGAGAAGCTTGGCATCCGCCCCGTGCGCGGCATCCTGTTGTTCGGGCACCCCGGAACCGGAAAAACATTGCTTGCAAAAGCGGTAGCAACCGAGAGCGAGGCCAACTTCATCGCAATCCGCGGCCCCGAGCTTCTCTCGAAATGGATTGGGGAGAGCGAAAAGGGCGTGCGCGAGGTGTTCCGCAAGGCCCGCTCCGCGGCGCCGTGCATTGTTTTCATCGACGAAATAGACGCGATAGTGCCCTCGCGCGGCACCGACGAGGGGTCGCACGTAACCGAACGCATGGTGAACCAATTGCTCACCGAGCTCGACGGCATCCAAAACCTCAAGGACGTTGTGGTCATCGCCGCGACAAACCGCCCCGACATAATCGACCCCGCGGTATTGCGCCCCGGGCGCTTTGACAAGCTCATCCAAATCCCGCTTCCCGACGAGGCGACCAGGCTTGCGATCTTGAAGGTGCACTCGGCGAAAATGCCGGTTGCAAAAGACGTTGACTTTGCGGCACTTGCCAAGACCACGGACGGCTATTCCGGCGCGGACCTGGAGGCGTTGTGCCGCGAGGCGGGAATGCACGCATTGCGCAAAGACGCGGCAACGGTTGACGAGGGGCATTTCCAGAAAGCGCTTTCCGCAATACGCCCATCGCTTTTGCAGAAGGAGCAAACCCAGGAACGCGCATACGGCTAGTGGGGTGTTTCAGGCATTGGCTTCCCGCCCCATGGCGGTTTGGGGTTCTTGGGTCTTTTCCCCCAAGCAGTTTATCTCATGTTAGGGGTTTTCCCATGGACCGCACGGAATTGTTGCACATCATTGTTTCGGTTTTCGCGATTTCCTTCGCGTTCGCCTGGGACGGAAGCGGCGCGTCCGGCGGGTTTTTCGCGGGCTTCCTGGTCGTCATGCTCACGGTGGGCGCGGGATTCGTGCTGCACGAGCTTTCCCACAAGTTCGTCGCCCAAAACTACGGGGCGCTTGCCGCCTACCGCGCGTGGCCGATGGGCCTTTTGCTTGCCGTGGGCTTGTCGCTTTTGACCGGCGGGGGATTCGTATTCGCCGCGCCCGGCGCCGTGCTCATTTACGGCCCGCACATCACCCGCGAGCAGAACGGGAAAATCTCGCTTGCCGGCCCGCTGGTCAACTTCGTGCTCGCGCTCTTCTTCATCTCGCTCGCATTCGCGTTCCCCGGCGTTGCGGGACTTTCGCTTTTCGGCGGCCGCGTCAACGCATTCCTGGGCTTGTTCAACCTCATTCCCTTCTTCCCCCTCGACGGCCAAAAAGTGCTCGCGTGGAGCAAGGGCGCGTGGATTGCGGCAACCCTGCTTTTGGGCGGCACACTGCTGTTTTTAATAGAAGTTTTTCCACAAATTGCTTAAGGCCTTTTTTTGCAGTTTTTCTGCAAAAGCGTATTTTTGTAATGAAAAAATGGCGGCACCAAATCCCGCCCGCTTTCGCCCTCGCGTTCTTGTTTGAAACAGGAAGGTGGTGCGAACAATGGGAAAAGGGATTTTGCCGGCGCTGAAGGCGATGAACAGCGACGAGTCCGGCCAGGCAAGCGCGGAACTCATCATAGTGATTGCCGCGCTGGTCGCGGTCGCCGCATTGCTCGTCGGGCAGCTGATGAACGCGGGGAAAACGGGGAGCTCGAAAATAAACCAGACCGTTTCCAAAACGTTCAATCTGATCGACGACGCAGGAAACTAGGGCGGCAATTTATCCGCATCGCGTCCGAGGGTCAAAGGAGTCTGAAAGTGGTTTTGCAATGGGATTGATAACCAGCATCGTGCGCCAGGTCATGGCCTGGGACTTGAGCACCAAGGACATCAAGCTCAAAACCATGTCCGTGTTCAGCGTGGACGAGAAGACCGCCGAGCGCATCCTCATAAGCGCGAAAAGCGAGCGCTGCAAGGAAGCTGTTAAAAACGGCGGCAAGATCCTCGTGTTCCTGCCCCAGTGCCTGCGGAGCCCGGGGTGCAAGGCTTCATTGGGCGAAAACGGGTACGAATGCAAGCAATGCAACCCCGGCTGCCAGGTGAACCGCATAAGGCACGCGGTTGACAGGCGCGCGCCCGTGTTCATAATGCCTGGGGGCACCCTCGTTTTCAAGATTATTTCCCGCGAAAAGCCCGACGGCGTGTTCGGGGTCGCATGCTTCCACGAATTGGAAATGGCATACCAGTTGTGCGAAAAGGCGGGAATCCCCGCGGTTTCCGTGCCCCTCATGCGCGACGGCTGCGTCAACACCATGGTCAACGTGGACGAAGTCGAGGAAGCCCTCTTCGAAGTGGGACTGCTCAAAAAACAGTAATGCGCAAAAATGTTTTCCAAACGCGCCAGCACGCCCTGGATAGTTGCACCAATTTCCACAACCCCCGCAATCCGCAGGGGGTTTCGCCGTGCGTTCCGCGCAATGGATTGCGGGCGCAGTCGTCGCTTGAATTTATGATTGTTTTCTGCGCGTGCATCGGCTTTTTCGCGCTTTTCGCGCCCCATTACGCCGCCGCGCAAAAGCGCGCGCAGTTTTCCGCGGTTTCCCTCGCCGAGGAACAAGCGCTTGAATCGGTCGCCCTTGCCGCACGCGAGGCCGGCTCCCTTGCGGCGGGGACCGAATTTTCCGGCAAAATAACGCTTCCCGCAAACCGAACCGCGGTTTGGTACGATTACGGTTCCGCGGGCATTTCGGTTTCCTTTGCAAGCGGGGGGATTGAAAAGAATTTTTCAAAAAGCGCGCCGTATGCCTCCGCGTTCTCCGTTCCCGCGCAAGGCGTTTTTTCCGCGCAGTCGGTTTCGCTTGCGCAAGGCGCGTATTTTTTCAAGGCGAAAAACGCGGGCCCCCAAGGCGTAGAAATAGAATTCGAGAAATCCAGTTAGGCGCGGGGGCTTTCATCGTGAAAGCGTTGCGTGCACTTCGAAAAAACCGCTTTGCGATGCAAGCAGGCGGTTTGCGCCCAACACCGTGCGATAGCCTTGCCTTGCGCAATTGACTGCGAGCCCGCAGTTTTCGCACTCGCCCGCCGAAATTTTAAGGCAAAAGTTTCCCAAGCGCGGCGCCAAGGCGCCGTATTTTGCAGCCAAAAAATCGCGGCTGCCCGCATCGCCGTGCGACAATCCCTCCAACTTTCCGCCCCAGTTGCGCACGCCGATTTCCACAAGGTCCTGCAGCGCCTGGTATTGCGCGACTTCCCCGAACGCGCTTTTATCCATGTTGGCGGCTGCGCCGCGCAGTTGGGAGAGCACGAGCATCAAAAGCAGAAGCCCAAGCAGCGCGTCCAACGCAAACAGGTATCCGCGTTTCATTTGCTTTTCCCTCCAACGCAGACGCGCAGCACCGCTTCTTCAAGCCCCGCGTTCCCGCCAAGTTCCGAGAATGAAAAATTCTCTCCAGCAAGAAGCAAAAGCCTTGATGCGCACGCGCCGCCTTCTCCCGTTCCGATTGTTCCCGAATTGCCGCCGCCGATTCTTTCAAGCGTTATGCCCAGCGTTTCGCCTTCGCCGATTCCAAAGAAATCCCGCAGGCCGCCGGCGTTTCCCCGCATTTTTTCGAAGCTTTCCGCGCTTGCAACATTCGCCGCCCGCGTTTTGGCCCCGGAAATATCTTCGCACTTTGAGATTCCATTTTCGCCTTCGCAGTGTTTGACAATCCAGTCGGCAATGCCTATTGCCTTGCGCTCGAGCGTTGCGGTTTCCAGAAGCTGCGCGGCCCCGGTGCCCGCGCTGCGCACCTGCGCAAGCGCAAGCGAAGTGCAAAGCGCGATTACCGCGATTGCGCACGCAACGTCCGCCGCCAAAAAGCCTCGTATGCTGCCCATTTTCATTGCGCCTCCGCCTGATTCCGCTGCACGCCCAATTTTTCCCCGCCCCCCCCCACCAGCGACGCGCATTCCGCCTTTGCAGCCGCGTTCCCCTCGGTTGCAAGAATGGTTTTTCCGCTTGCGGAAAAATTGCCCAAGGGGGTTTTCCACTT
>DAHXMR010000257.1 GCA_027371655.1 Microcaldota archaeon | reverse complement strand
AGTTGTTCGGCAACTCTGGAACGGCGGGCAAACGCCCCGCAGGGCGCTTGGTGAAACTGGGCGAGTGAACGCCCAAAACCTTTTTATTTATCAATTGATAAATTTATCAGTTGATAAATTATGCAGCAGGCGTTGATGATGGCGTTCAAGCCCAAGCAGGAAAGCCGCTATCCGAGGCTTGACACGGTCCTGATGGTGGAAAAGGCGCTTTACCGGCACAGAAGCGAAAGCACTGTGACCGAAATCTGGCGCGGCTTGCCCAAGAAAGTGATGTGGAACACTTTTCTCACGATTCTCGACTATTTGGAGTATTCGGGCAAAATCCACGTCGAACCCGACAAAACCGTGACGTGGCTTTGGAACCCCCGCCTTCTCGAAAAAGTGATGCGCGAAGGACTGGAAATTTGAACAGCTGCCCCGCAACATCTGTGTCCGCTTCGTCGACCAGAAGATAGGCTCGGCATTTGAAGAGCTCCGGAAAGGAAAAACCGAAGACAGGCTGCTTGCCGGAAACATTGAACGCGCAATAGCGGATTTGAAAACCGACCCGTTCCGCGGAACCCGCATTCCAAGGCGCCTTTGGCCCAGGGAGTACTTGCAAAAATATTACCCGACCAACCTTTGGAAATGCAACCTGCCTGGCGCGTGGAGGCTGGTGTACACGGTAGTCGGGACCGAAGTCGAAATAGTTTCAGTCATTCTCGAGTGGTTCGACTACAAAAACTATGAAAAGCGCTTCAAATACAACGTAAAATAAGCGCCGAAATTCGCCGCGCGCTCACTTGCTTTCAAGCAGCCTTGTGAGCGCGGTGTTGTTCTTGTCCAAAAGCAGGCGGTAGCCTTCCTCGGAAATTTCGCCTTTGGAGTAGAGGTCTTCGAGGCGGTCGACCTGGGAGGCGATGAGGCGCTCGATTTCGCTGGAGCGCTCGCGGTCTTCGAACGACGGCTTTTGTTCGGAGAGCTCGGCCATCTTGGATTCTATGCGTTCGGCGTGCTCCTTGAGTTCCGCCGACAGGTCGTTGAAGGTGCGCGCGTTAACAAGGCCGGTTTTGTGGTCGTCTTTGAGGCGCTCGGTCGCGGCCATGGTGGTCTTGAGTTCGGCGGACAGCCCGCGGTACTGGAATTCCAGTGGGTCTTCGACGGCCTTCAGAAGCCTTTTTGCTACGAAGGCGGCGGAGAGGCTGGCTATGACCACGGAGGCGACTATCACGGTAAGCGTGATTCCCAGCACCGATGCCGCGTCGGACGCGGGAAAGACCCCGGTGTACGACTTGGAAACTATTATTGACGCCAACGCCGCGGAGACCGCGCCGCGAGGCCCGCCTATCCAGGAAATGAAGAGCTTTTCCTTGAAGGAGTACGAGCGGTCGAACGACATGCTCAACAGGATGGTCGCGGGCCGCACGATGAGCACGAATGCTATGGTAATGGCTATTCCGTAGAGCAGGAACGGCTGCAATGCCGCCATTTGCAGCTGGGCGCCGAGCATGAGGAACACCACCGCGGTCGCCATGAAGCTCATGTCGTCCCAGGCCTCGAAGAAGTAGATGCGGCTTATGGAGTCCACGTAGCGCGAGCGCACGTAGCCGCCGAAGAGCACGGCCGCGACCACCCCGCCGCGATAATACCCCTTTTGCGCAAATTGAACATAAACAAGCGCGTGTCCGCGGTGCTTGAGGCGGAAACCGCGTTCAACGACGCGGCAGCCATAACGATTTTCCTGGTGCTGGTCGGGCAGGCGTCGGCAACAAGCGCGAACCCCCTTGAGCAATTCCTGAAATTGTTCGTGCTCAGCATCGCGGTCGGCACCGTCGCGGGCCTGTTCGTGAACACCTTCTTCCGCCGCGTGCGCGTTGAAAAGGACCTCATGCTCATCTCCATAGTGCTGCTTCTTGCGACCTACGCCGCGGCGGAATACGTTGGGGCAAGCGGCATAATCGCCGCGGTGGTCGCGGCCGTGCTCTTCGGCGGCTACGTGCGCTCGCGCTACGTGGACTCCATAAGCCGCATCTACTTCTTCGAGGCCTGGGACGACATGAGCTTCATGGCGACCGCGGTGGTGTTCCTCATGCTCGGCG
>DAHXMR010000237.1 GCA_027371655.1 Microcaldota archaeon | reverse complement strand
AGCGTCGCCCTCGAAAAAATCCGCGTCCGCAAGTTCCACCTTCCCGCTTTCCTTTCCCTTGCCGGCCCCCGCGCCGCGTGCCGCCTTCAGCGCCCTTGTGGCGCAATCCGCTGCGTCCTTTTTTGAAACGCTGCTGGCGCTCGCATAGCCCCACGCGCCATTGAAAAGCACGCGGAACGCGATGCCCTCGGATTCCCCCCCTTCGAAAGTCTTCTCCCCGCGCGAAACCCCGGCAACACCGCTTCTGCTTGCCGCAATGCGGGCATCGGCATAATCCACGCCCGGCTGGGCCGCCACGCGTTCAAGCTCGCGGGACAAAACCGCCTTCCAATCGTCCCTTGCAGAAAAATCAAGCATTTCCCAAAACCCGCGTCAGATTGTTGGATGAATTGCAGCAGCACTCTTTAAGTTTGTTTCAACCGTAACCAAAAACATGCAATTCCCGCAACCCCGCTTCGACCACGCTGCGCGCATAAAGAAGCTGCAGAAAAAACTCGCGGCAGCCAGGGCCGACGCCATCGTCATCGGAAGCGGCAGCGGCGTGGACCCGAATGCCTATTATTACTGCGGAGACACGGCATTCCCCGCGTTTTTGATAGTCAAGCGCGGCGAATGCGCGGTGTATTCCACCCAGCCCCCGGAGCAATTCTCCGGCTTTGCGGACTCTTTCCCCCTTTCGAAGTTCAAGGCGGATTTCAAGAAGCTTGTCTCCGGAACGGCAGCAAAAAGAATCGCGTTCGACCCGCGTGCCTCGGGCGCTGCGGGTTTGCTGCTTGAATTGCAGAAAAAGAAAAAACAGGCCGTTGCATTCAACGGGCAATTGCGCGAAATCCGCCTCATCAAGGACGCCGAGGAAATCGGGTGCATCAGGGCCGCGCAAAAAGTTTCCAACGAATGCCTCCGCGAGCTCCACCGCATGCGCGCACGCGGGCAACTGTACGGGGAGACCGAAAACTACCTCGCGGGCGTGATGGAATTGCACGCGAGGCAGATGCACGCAAGCCTCGACTCCTTTCCGCCCCTGATTCAAACGGGCATGAGGGCGAGCGTGTTCCACGAGGCGACCTCCAACGCGATGGCGCGCGAGAACGAAGTGCTGCTTGCAGACGTCGGAGCAAAATACTCGGGCTACTGCGGGGACGCGACGACCACCATTTACGGCGGGAAGGACCGGCAAACCCGCGACGCGCTGGACGCGGTGTGGGAGGCCAAAGCGGCGGCTGAAAAAAAGGCCCGCGTCGGCGTTTCGGGCAAAACGCTTTCGCAAACCGCGCTCGAAGTCCTGCGCGAGTACGGCTTCAAAAAAGACACGTTCAAGGAAGCCGGGCTTTCCATCGGCCACTTCGTGGGCCTGGAGGTGCACGACGGCCCGTCCCTAGAAGAACAAAAACTCAAAGCAGGAATGTGCTTCACCATCGAGCCGGGAATCTACGTGCCCAAAAAATTCGGCGTGCGCTTCGAGGACGTCACGATACTCTGAAGTTGCCGTCGGGCATTGCGTGCCGTGAATCCGCGGATGCGGCACGGGTGCCGGGGGCATGCTTGTGCAAATCTGCGAAAACCGCATTTAAATTCTTGTTTTTTAGTAAGTATAAATTATGCCGAATATGGGCGAGCGGGGCAATTATTATTCGCAAGAGGGAGAGCGCGAGCCCGAGGATTTGATGCCGTTTTTGCAGAGCGCGCTCCTGGTTTTGGCAATAGGCGCCGGGCTGTTCCTTTTGGGGGCGTGGCAGGAACAAGCCGCGCCTTCGGGCGCGCATGGCGCCGCGCTTTCGCCCACGCCGCCTTCCGGCCAAGGCTTCAATCCGCCATCGGTGCTTTCCCCGCAGAACGCGACTTTTCCCGCGCGCTTCAAAAACCAGTCTTTCGCCCCCGAAACAATCGTTGTTGACAACGCCGCGATTACGCTTACCCGCAGCGTCGGCTTTGCCGCGGGCAAGCGCATCGAAACGCTTGTTTTCAACAACACGGGGAATTCGACCGCGTCCTTCCGCACGCTGGTGATGTTCCCCAAGAAAATCGCGCAAAAAGCGTCCGACATTGAAGTTGCGGGCGCGGCGCCCGGCGAGGTCTACGTTTTGCAGGAGGACCCCTCCCTGTTCGTGGGCCTGAAGGACCTGGCATCCGGCGCGTCGAAGACCATAAGCTTTTTGTCGCCGGTGCAAACGATAACCGGGCTTCTGGGCGGCGGGGGCGGCGAGGATTTTTCCGCGGGCTCGATACACTTCGCGCTTGGCGAATCGCGTTTTCCGATAAGCTCCGACGACAGGGCGCGGCTTGACGATTTGCTGAACTCGCCGTGGCTGCAGGCCCAAAGCGGCGAAGACGCGCAAAAAACGTCGGAAATGCTTTCGAAAATACTCAACGGCGGCGGCTCTTTCGCGGACGCGCTTGCCGCGGCGGAAGCGCTCTTTTCGACAACGGCCTCCGGCGAGAACCTCGGGAACGAGACCGCGACCGGGGAAAAAATAGAGGCGCCAACCCCGCGCCAATGCTCCAACGGCTCAATCATCGTGTCCGAGTTCATGCCCGGCTTCTACTGCGAGGAACAGGTGGCAGGCGATTTTTCCAACCCGGAAATGCGGTTCGATTACGCGATACGGGGGCTCGACGCGTTCAAGCCCGGGCTTTCGGTCGCCTACGATGGCGAGAACGGCAAGATAATCGTTTCCGCGGACTATCGCCAGCTCATCAAGGGCGGCAAAATGCCGTTCAGCCCGGCCTCGGCGCAGGGCGCGGTGGAATACGGCGATTTGACCAAGCCCCGCAACCCCGACGGAAGCCTGAGGAAATTCAGCTTCGCCGTTTCCCTGCAATATGAAAACAACTTCAACAACTACGTAAAAATCTGGCCGCCCAAGCTCCTGTTCAAGGAATACGAAGGCAAAGCCGTGCAAAAAGCCGTGCTTGTCTTCAACAACCTGCCTTACGATTTGGAAGGCTTCGACTTCGTGGTGTGCGGGCGCAAGATGGGCATCAAAGCCGGCGAGGTCGGCGCGTTCGCGGCAACGACGGCCGACAAGGACTGCAAAATCACCCAGCGCGGCGAACAAGTGCAAATGAGCATTCCGATGGGCGTGTTCCACATAGACTTCCTCCCGAAGGAAGAGGCGAAAAAATTTGTTTCAGAAGATTATTTGGAGCCAAGGATCTACCCCTTCCCGGCCGACATTTGCTCGGGAAGATACTGCAACTGCAACGAAACCCCGCCTGCGGCAACGCTTTTCGCATCAGACTTCGGCAAAATGCTTCCATCAGACACGTTTTCATACAAGAACCTATTCGGCAACGGATACTCCGCAAGCCGCCTCTTCCTCTTGGCGCGCACTCCCGAAAACGCGGCCTGCCCCCTTCCCGGAGAATTCCAGGGCTTCGGCCTGTGGCCCGCGAGGCTCAACATTGCAAAGCTGAATGCGGATTTGCGCGAAGGCGGGGAAAAAACCGCGCTTGAAAACAACGGATACTGGGCAGGCAACTGGGCGACGACCGCGGGCAAAAGCGGAGTAACCGGCTTTTCCGGAAACGGGGACTTGGACAACGCTCTCTCCGGCCTTGCCAAGGAACAATACCTTTACTACTCCGCCGACGCGGACAACAAGCTCACAAAGTCGGACGAAAATTCGTTCTATACGCTTGGGCAAAGATGAGAACCGAACCTGATTGAAATGAAACGATTGTCCCTCGCATTGTTTTTGGTTTTCGCGCTTTTCACGCATCTTGCGGCAGCGGACGCAGGCCTGGCCTGCGGCTTCGACAAGGCCGACGCTGCAAACCAAAAGCTTGCGCGCGACGTCTACCAAATCGACTTCTACTCCAAAAAGCTCATGGAAAAATCGGCCTTCGATGAAAACGGCAAAACGGTGTCTGCCGACGCCATGCGCGACCGCTACGTGGACGCGTTCAGCGAGTCGATGCTTTTGCGCGCGTGCGGCAACCCCGCGCTCAAAGGCGCGCAAAAACGGCAGGCGCTCGACGGCATTCCCTCCAAGCCGCAGATAAAATACCAGCTGTCCGCGCAGGAGGAACCGAGCCTGATGCTGGGGCCGAGAATAGGCTTCGCGAGCCTCACAAGCCGCGTGCAGGCAACGCTGATGTACCAAAAAGGATTTCCCGAATGGAACGCGGCGCCGGAAGCAGTGCTTCTGCGCTCGCCGCTTCCCGCGCCCGAAATAAGCCTGCTTGCGCTAGTGGCGCTGCACCAAACTTTGTCGGGCGGCGGCTCGATGGGCCAGCAATTCCTCGACTTCTGGGGATACCGGGCAGGCGCGGGAACCGCCCTTGCGGCAACCTGCCACGACCCAGAGATGAACGCGCTCCTCGATAAGTACATGAACCAAAACGGCCTGTACCAACGCGGCTTCGACAAGGAATTGGTTTTGGCGCTCATGATGACTGAAAGCGGGTGCGAAAACGACAAGAGCAACGGCCAGGGAATAATGCAAGTGGAAGCCTGCGAGAGCATGGGGTGCTCCCTTGAGCAGAACATCGACATGGGCACACAGCACCTTGCCGGCGACTACGATTACGCGGTATCGATGGGCGCAACGGGGGGCGACATTCCCAACCTCATATTCTTCGGCTACAACCGCGGAAAAGGCTCGGAAGAACTCGCAATGACAATATACCGGGGCGGAGCCGACCTCAAAAGCGCGATGAACCAGGCCTGCTTAAGCAACTTCGATGCCAGCAAGTGCGAAGGCGACGGCCTGGGCATGCACTACCCCGAAAGAGTCGCACAATACTACTCCGGCGCAACCTAAACGCGAAAAACCGGAAGAAAACCCTTTTTGTTCCCCCGTGGTCAAATCTCCGTATGTCTAAAACAACGGGCTGGCGCTCGCTTTCCGCAAAGCGCCCCGAACAAAGTTTTTCAGCGCTGGAATACTACGAGTCCGAAGAAGGCAGGTCGCACGTTGAAAAAAACGCCGTGCGCAAAATCCAGCGCGGCCTCACCATGCGCGCGCTTCTTTTGGCAAAAATCCCCCTCCACGAAAAAGTGCTGGACGCCGCATGCGGCAGCGGATACTCTTTAGAACTAATAAAAGAAGC
>DAHXMR010000173.1 GCA_027371655.1 Microcaldota archaeon | reverse complement strand
CCGCTTTTCCCCGTTCGCCCCCCCCCACTCCCGCGCCGGGTGCGGCCCCGCTTCCCGCCGCGGCCTCCTTTGCGGGCTGCTTTTTTTCATTCAGCATGCTTTCGATGTCCAAGGTCTTCTCCTCGCCCTCATCGGACACCTCGGTAATTTCAAGCCTCGGAATTTCCTTTTCTTCTTGCGCGCCTTCCGGCGCGGACTTCTTTTGGTATTGGGCTTCCGGCTTGGGCTTTTGCGCCGCAGGGCCGAACAGGGATTTTCCCTTTTCTTCGGTTTCCTTTTCTTTTTCTTCGGGCTCCTCGTCGAACAGCCCCTTGGGCTCTTCCTCCTCTTCCGGAAGTTGCGCCTCCTGCGCCTGGCGCGTTGCCTGCGGAATCTTGGCCTTGGCGCGCGCTTTCGCGAGGACGTCCTGCGCGTTCTCTATGCCCAGGTCCTCCTCGAGCGCGCGCACGACCTCGCTTTCGCTTGCGCCCGCTTCGAGCATTTGTTTGGCTATTTCCACCGCGTCCATTTTTCCAGCCTTGCCAATTGTTTTTTTTGAGGATGTTTTTAAACCGCGTTGTAGTAATTTTGTGCATGCAGCTAGACCTGCCGTTCGGGCCGTGGAACAAGATAGTTTCGGGCACTTGGGCGGCGTACCCGTTGACCATCTACCAGAACCCCGACAAGGTGCTTCTTTTGGTGATGTTCGACAAGGAAGCCGACAAGGTGAAGGGCCTGCTCGTGCTCATGCGCAAGGCGCTTGTGGTGGAAGGCGACCTGGCGAAGTTCCTGATTTCCCAGAAGCGCGAGCTCACCCTCATTGAAAAGTTTTCCAAGGACTACATCGCCCGCTTTTTGCTTGTCGGCGCCTCGCCCGCGTACATAACTTACACCCAAAGCGGGCTCGTGCGCGCCGTGCGCGTGCAATACGGCGAACTCGAGGCGCTCACCAAAATCGCCGCCGACGTTGCGACCACCTATGGAATCGCATCGAAGGAATTGAAGGACGCCACCGAAGAGCAGGCGCAAATACTCCTTGGCGACCCGTTCGCGCTTTTGGCATACAGCCCCCTGCCCCAAGGCGTGGGCGTGCTTCCCCACGAAGGCGGGGCGCCCGGAATAGGCGCCGCGCGCGTGCAGCTTGGAATAGACCGCCTCAAGCAGCCCGTCACCGCGCGCCTCGATTCGCTTCGCTCCGCGCTCGTCGTGGGGGAATCCGAGGAAAAGCGGCTGCACGCGCTGCACGTGATGGTGGAAAACGCGCTTTTGAACAACGTGCCGTGCATGGTGTTCGACACCGCCGGCGCGTTTTCGGGCCTCTCGCTTCCCAACAAGGACTCCTCGAATTTCGAAATGTTCAAGATGACCGCGATTCCCCTGGGCTTCCCGTTCAAGTCCTTCGAGCTGGACAAGGGTCTGTTCGTCGACCTCTCGCTTGTGCCCTCGGATTTGTTCCTGTCCACGTTCTCGCTTGAAAAATGCGAGCTTGCGCCCCTTTTGAAGCGCGCGTACGACGCGAAAAAGCAGAACCTCTCCTCGCTTGGGGACCTCGTGCTCGAACTGTCCACCACGCCCGAAGACCAGGAATTCTCCCGCTACGCCATAAACAAGGCCGTGCGCATAATCGAAGTGATACAAAAGGCGTATCCCGCGCTTTTTGCCAAGAACCTAAGCACCGACATCACGATGCCCTTCCAGGGAAACGTCGGCAAGGTAATCTACCTCAACCTCTACGGCCAATCCCCAAACATACAGAACCTCGTAATACAGTCCATAATGCAGCCGTTCTACTCCTCGCGCACGCCCCAGTTGAGCGCGTTTCTGGTGTTCGAAAAGGACGCGAAAAACCTCGCGCCCGAAATACAGGAGGGCTTGCACACCCTTGCCGCGGCGGGCTTCGGTTTCGCGCTGCAAACACAAAACGAAACGGACGTGAAAGTGGAGCCGGCAATGAAAATCGAGCTCATAGGCGAGGAAGCAGTGATGTCCGAGCGCGGAGAAAAACAAAAACGCCTCCTCCTGCGGCCCGCGTACTCCCACTGCTCGGAAACGAAAATCAAGTGATTTTTTTCTTTCCCCCCGCTTCCCCCCCGCACAACGCGGCTGAATCGAAACGCGAACCAGCATCTCGACCAACACGGTACCAAACCGGCACGATACAAGGGTAATGCCTGAAAAATGCCTATGCGTGGACTTGGCGCAAGCGGATACTACCGTGAGCGCCGCGAACGCGGGCCGGACGAGGAAAAGCGGCGCGAAAACGCGTGGCGCCGCAACCGCCTGATAATTTTTTTGGCAGTTGCAGCCATCGGGTTTTTCCTCGTGTGGAACGCCAGCCGCGCCCCCCAAGGCGCACCTGGCGCAAACTTGGCGCTTTCACAGGAACCCGGCACCGTTCCCTCCACGTCCCCCGGCGCGCAGGTTTCCAATCAAGGCTTCCCCGCCACGGGCACCGCATCGCCTTCGCCGGGGCAACCCGGCGCGGGGCAGGAAGGCTCCGGCGCATCCGGCGCCGAAAAGGCAATAGTCCTGAACGCCACAAGCGGGCCCTACAACTATTCGGTCGGGCAGACCATGCTCAGCGTTTGGAAAAAGCTTTTCGTGCAAGGCGGCAACTACACGGAATCCCTCGACGTCAGCAACATCGGAAACGAGACCGCGAACTTCAACATAATCGACGTCATTCCCAAAAGCATGGGCACAAGCGTCTGGGACGCCGGGTTTTCGGAAAACTTCGACGCGCTCTCGGCCCGCATCGCGCGCTTTCCGTATTCGCTTTACCCCGGCGAAACCCTGACCCACGGGCCCACCACGCTTTCCGCGGGCAACTCGACGGACGCAATCCAAAACCTCATCACCGACGCCTCGCAGCCCCCGGAGGGTTCGCCCCTGCTCGACGAGCAGTGGATTGAAAACCATCCACTGGCCCTTGGCCAGGACGTGCAGCAGGAGGCCCGCGATTCCATAAACCAATCCGGCCTGCAGGACTGGTCCGAATACGACCTGGCCGCGGTCTCCGAAGAAATCTCCGACTACCACGAGGCATCGAGGAGCATAGCGCGCCAGCTCGGCCTTGTCGATGCGGGCGACGCCAACGGCGCAAACGGAATCTTCTCATGCAAACGCGCCAAGCCCATCGACTACTCCAAGCTGAAAATAATACGCCTGAAGGCAAGCGAAAAAACACGGCAAGCGCGCTTTTCCATACCCCTTGACAACTTTTCCTCCGACTCGTTCAGCAAGCCCGTGTTCTCCATCAACGGCGAAATATTCGACCACATAAACGGCCAATGGAAACAGGACTCCTGCGGCCTCAACATCACCCTCGGCCTCTCGGGCAACCCCCTCAAATGCGGCCGCTACCAGTTCGACAAGCTTTCCGGAACTTTCAAGCTGTACTTCCCCAAGACACGGGCGGTGGTAGACGTGCCAATAGAAATCAACGTCGTGCACGAGGACCTTTCCGCCGGCGAACAAATAATGCTCACAAACTGCAGCGCGGCAAACGGCATAATATCGACCGCGGTCGGAAAACTCGGCCAAATGCCCGGCGACTTCGGCTGCCCCAACCCCGGATGCGCCTGCTTCGCCTCCAAAGTCTACCAAGACGGCGGCGCGGGAATAGGGTACTCCGCAATGGCGCCCACAGTGTTCGAGCTCGCAAAGGCAAAGGGAAAAGTCATAGACAACTTCGCCGACCTGCAGCCCGGCGATTTGGTGTTCTACACCGGCACATACTGCTGCTTCCCGCCGGGGACAATCACTCACGTTGAAATATTCCTCGGCGGAAAATACGGCGCAAGCGCCACAATAGGCTCCGGCGCCGAGCCTGTGTCCATCCACAAAAACGGGCTGAAAGGATACTTCTACAAGGGAGTGCGCGTGGTCAACTGCGACGGCGGAAACGCCGCCGGGCAGGAACCCGTCCCCGAACAAAAAAATTGCACGGCCGGCAACGCAAGCACGGCCCCGCAAAGCACGGCTGGCGCGGGCGCCTGCTATGCCGACCTCGTGCGCGCAACCGCGGCCAAGCAGGGCCTCGACCCCTGCCTTTTGATTGCGATAATGAAAACCGAAAGCGGATGCAACAAGAACGCGGTGGGAGGCTCCGGCGAATGCGGGCTCATGCAGGTGATGCCCCAGTGGTTCCAAAACCACGCGGGCTGGAGCGGAGGAAACGGAATACTCCCCTACAACTACTATTCCTCGCCCAACTTCGACGACCCCAAAAGCTGCTACGTTCCAGCAAACAACATCGAAGCCGGGGCAAGCGTGTTCAAGCGCTCGTGGACCGGAAGCCCCCAGCCCTCCCTTTGCAAATACAACTCCGGAAGCGCGTCCGCAAGCTGCGCATACTCCTCGCGCGTGATGGCAAACTACAAACCCAACTGCTAAAAAGCACGCCGCACTTTTTTTGCTTGGTAAAAAATGGCTTCACGCGGGCTTGGCGCAAGGGGATACTACCACAAGGCGGAAGATGACCTGCCCCCCGCAGAAGGCGGCAGGCAAATTCCCCGCGAGGCAATCGCCGCGGCAATCGCAATAATCGCAATCCTCCTAATCCTGGTTTTCCAGGCAACTCAACAGCCCCCCCAAACCCAGGAGCCCACGCCGCCGGCGCTGCCCGACGGCGAAAACCCCGGCGTCTCCCCCGAAGTTACAAATGCGCTTGAAACAATCACGCCCAACCCGCAAACCGGAGAAGTGCCCACGCCATACCCCACGCTCCCGCCGGGCGCGACTTTGAGCCCGGCGCCCACGATTCCTGCCACCAACCGCAGCTTCCTCATAAACACCACAAGCGGCCCCTACACCTATTCCGTGGGCAAGGCGATGCTCAGCGTGTTCAAAAAACTCTTCGTGACCTCCGACAAGTACACGGAATCCCTCGACGTCAG
>DAHXMR010000010.1 GCA_027371655.1 Microcaldota archaeon | reverse complement strand
AGAAAAAAAATAAGAAAAAAGAAAGAGAGATGGGGCGAAAACGCCCCAAAATGGAAAACTAGATGCTGACTTTCAGGCCGAGCGCTTTCTTGAGCTCGCGATAGCGGTTGCGTATGGTCACTTCGGTGACTCCCGCAACGTCGGCGACTTCCTTCTGCGTGCGCCGCTCTCCGGTCAAAACGGAGGCGATGTACACGCTTGCCGCCGCAACGCCCATGGGCCCGCGGCCGGAAATCAATCCCTTGGCAAGGGCCTGGTCAAGGATGTCAATGGCCTTTTCCTGCGTCTGCCCGCTCAGCTTCAAGGAAGTAATGAAGCGGGTGATGTAAAAGCGCGGGTTGGTCAGCGGCACCTTGAGCTCGAGCTCCTGCGTGATGAGGCGGTAAGTCCTCCCGATTTCCTTCTTCGGGATTTCGGCGACGTTCGCAATCTCGTCGAGCGTGCGGGGAATTCCGTACTGGCGGCAAATCGCGTAAATCACCGCGGAAACAACGCTCTCAATCTGCCTGCCGCGGATCAAACCCTTCTCGACGCACTTGCGGTAAAGCAAAGCGCTCGACTCGCGCACGTTCTCCTGCAAGCCCAAGTGCGATGCCACGCGGTTGAGCTCGGTCAACGCGATTGCAAGGTTGCGCTCGATGGAATTGGAAATGCTCGCGCGCTTGTGCCACTTGCGCATGCGGTACAACTGCGCCTGCTGCGACGGGGCGATCTTCCCCCCGCGCACGTCGCGGTTGTACTGGTCAATCTCGGTGACAAGCCCCTTGTTGGGCGACATGTATTTGAGCGGTGCACCCGTGCGCGCGCGGCTCGCGCGCTGCTCGGCATCGAAAGCGCGCCATTCCGGCCCCTCGCTGACAATGTTCTCCTCGAGCACGAGGCCGCACTCCGAGCAAACAACTTCGCCGCGGGATGCGTCATGCCGAAGCTTGGAACTCTGGCATTCCGGGCACTTTGCGTGTTGCAACATCATTTTACAAAACCACCTTTTTTCACAAAATCCAAAAAAACAAACATCAAAATTCGGGGCTCAAACCCCGCTAATGCGCGGTGCTTAGTTTCTTCCCGACCAAACCCGCCGCGTCAACGCCCTTTGCGGGGTAAGCCAAAAACAACGGGCTCGATTCCCGTCCAATCGTCTCGAACACCGTTGCAACGGGCTTGCCCGCCAAATACGCGTTCGTAGGGTGCGCAACTGGTTTTGCGCCCTCCCCCCCGGACAACACGAGGTTTCCGCTTGCGGAAAGCTTCAAAACAACGAATTCCTGCGACACGCAAACCCCTTTCTCGACTTTGATGAAGCAGCCTAAGCGCTGTTTGAAGGTAAAAACGCTAAATCGGCAAAGGCGGCAAAAAAATGGTTTTTTATGCCTTGCGGTATGATTTCGCAGTTTTTGGGATATAAAGATTTCGGGTTTATAAGGAGAAATCAGACTCGAACGTCAGGTTCCCTTAGGCATAAGTTCCGCCTTTTTTGCAGGTTTCCCCGCAAGCTTATAATCGTGTATTTTATATGATGCAAAATTATCTCTGACGACGTCGGAGTCGCAAACCTCAACCAGCATACGGTTCAGCGTATCTCCCCGCGAATAAATGTAAACTTGTTCAACAACTATTGTCCTAGAGTGAATCTGATTGACCAATGACCGTAGGTTTTCCAAAGTATCCTGCTTTGTTTTCCAATAGCTCAGAAAAATGTATTGGGGAGCTGCCCACAAACCTTCAAGAAAAAGTCCGGTCATAGTTTTATCTTCTTTGAACAGACTTATTTTCTCAGGTATCTCCTTTTCAAAAAATCCGGCTCTAGCGAAGTTGTAAATTTGTTTTCCACGAAGACCATAACGCTTCGCAATTTCTTCACGGAACTTACGCGCATCAGCGCTAACGCCCATATCTTCCGAGTAAATAGCATCCAAACTCAAAGCCAAGCAGCCTAAGTCCTTTTGGGGAAGATATCTCTTGTAAAAACTCAATTTTTCTTTTTTTGTTTGCAGATTAGCCTCTTGAACTATTTGCGTAGGCACTACCCGTTCGGGAACAAACAACACGTGCCCTTTATCGAATTGCTCCAACTCGCCTTGCAACGCAGTAGGGGCATGTTGCTGAACTACATATTGTCGATTATCGTTATAGGTAACGTTATACGTAACCACATTTTTGGCTTCGAGTTTTTGTGAACTCGCTTCCAACTTATCGACACGAAGGTTTAGTAGACTGGCTAGACTCTGGAGCTTTTTGCCAAAGAGATCTTGAATCCCCACAAAATCACGCCTATCTCAACAAATAGGAATTATAGGCTGCTGGGGAGTCAGAGTGAAGTATAAACGAGCCCTTCTCAATAAAACCAAGGTTACCTAAATGAATTGTCTCGCCAGTATCTGGGCAAACTACTGCGTTACCATCTTTGTCAACAATATATTCGATATCGCGTTCAATTCGAGTAAAAAACCCAATTTGTTTAAGAAAATCACGAAGCTGCTCTTCGTTTATAGATATTACTTGGGTTTTTTGATCCAATTTCAACACCCGGTACTATCACGCGCCCTGGTTTAAAATATTTTCTAGTCCGACTTAGCTCAAACCACAAACACGCTGATAATCATACTGGCTTGCTACGAGCCTATTTCATAAGAGTGGCGTTCACGACGCCGCTTTGGCCGGGGCGCGAGGTGATTTTCGCCTTGCCCGCCTCGGTTTCGATTATGGCGCCGCGGGTCATGACGTTTTCGCGCGCGTAGTGGCGGTTGTCCGGGCTTTGCACGACGTTGAGGATTTTCGCCTTCTTGGACTTGCCGGGCGCGATTGTGACGTTGGCGTAAAGCACGTGCTCCGCCGCAATCTTGCGCTGGCCGCCCTTGGTCTTGAAAGAAACGCGGACTTCCTTGAGCTCCTTCTTTTCCGCGGACTTGGATTCCTCGGCCTTCAAGAGCTTCGTGCGTGCGAAGAACCCGCCGACGTGCAGCTTGATTTTGTCGCGGCTTGCGCGCAGGCGGCCGCCGCTTCCGGTCCTCTTTGTTTTAAGTGCCCTGTGATATTGAACCATTGAAAACCACCGTTTGGATTAAAATTGCAGAAACGCGAAAGTTTGATTTGCCATGATGCACGTTTACACGCTTGAAACAAGCCTCGGGCTTGAGGAAGCAGTGAAGCGACTAAAAGCAGGCAACAACGCGCCGTTTTTACTTGTGAGGCGCGACTTTTGCGCTTTCCGCGCGCTGTTAGAATATTCTCTTTTGCAGGCTTATAAATCTTTTCAGCGAGGGGAAAACAAGGCGCGCTCCCTCGACTTGGAGTGGCTGCGGTTTTTGGCTGCAAGCCGCAACGTTTCCCAAGCGCTGTCCCTGGCAGCAGCCAAGGCGGAGGAAAAAGATGTGTGCGTGGCAAGCCCAAAAGACGTTTTGCAGGAGCTGAAACAACTGGGCAGGGCAAAAGAAGTGGGGAAGCCCACTGCCGTCGAACTCAATGACGCCCGAATCTGGCTTGCCAAAGCGTACAACCTGCCCAAGGGCGCGCTTGAAAACTATCCTGCGGAAAG
This sequence comes from Microcaldota archaeon, assembly GCA_027371655.1. The sequence continues at coordinate 8,887 of DAHXMR010000010.1, read as the reverse complement.
GCTGGTGCAGGAGAAAATAGCCGTTGCCGCGATTGATTGAATAGGGCGGGCAACGGGCTTGGGGAATGGCCCGCTTATTCTTTCCAGTATTCCGCTCCCACTATTTCCCTGATTTTTTTGGCGCGGATTTCGCCTATGCCCTCGGTTTGCATCAAGTCCTTTTCCGAGGCGTTGAACACTCCGCGCACCGAGCCGAATTCTTCGAGCAGCTTTTTCGCCTGCACGGGCCCGACTTGGGGAAGTGACTCGATTACGAACTGTTGTTCCTCGTGCAGGGGGAGGGCGCGTTTTTCCAAGTTGATTTTTGGCTCGCGTTTTTCGCCGAATTGCTCGCGGAACGCCGCGGCGTAAATGAATTCGCCAAGCTCCGATTCTGTTTCGAATATGAATACGGGGATTTTGTAGTCCGTTGCAAGGGAGAGCAGTGCGCCGCGGGCGGCTTTGGGGTTCACGCGCAGAATTTCGTGGCCGATTATGGCGATTATGGGCGAGGCATATGAATCGTTGAGCGCCTTTGCTTGGGAAAACAGCCTGCCGTCGATTATGCTTTGCTCAAAATCGCCTGCGGTCTTGCGCTCGAAAACCACGCGGTCGCTTGCAACATAATCCCCAACCCCAAGCCGCTTGGGCATAAGCAGGGCGCCGAGGTCGAAAAGCTGGCGCGCAACCCCGCTTTTCAACTCGCGGTCGTCAATGAAAATCTTGGGATGCTGAAGATTGTCCATTCGTGAAAAACCACAATGCAGCGAAGCTGCCGAGAACTTAAAAAATTTTGGAGCCGTTGGGGAGTTCGCGGTCGAGTGAGACGAGGCTTAGTCCGGTTTCAACTCCGTTTTCGTCTTCGGACACCGCTGCCAAAAGCATTCCTTGGGACTCTATTCCCCTTATCTTGCGGGGCTCCAAATTCGCAATCACGATTATTTTTTTCCCAACAAGCGAGTCGGGCAAGTAGTGCTTGGCGATTCCCGCGGCAAGCGTGCGCTCTTCCTTGCCAATGCTTATGCGCAACTTGAGGAGCTTGTCGGAATTGGGCACAACTTCCGCCGAGAGTATAGTGGCAACGCGGAGGTCGAGCTTCGCAAAATCATCGTATTTGGCTGCGGCCGCACCGGGCGCCGGATGGGCTTGTGGCGCTGGCGCCGGGGTTTGCGCCGGCTGCGCCTTTTGGGGCTGCGGGGCAGGTGCTGCGGGGGTTTGTTGTCCTTCCACGTGTTATCACGGTAGTTTTGCTTCCAGTAATTAGCCTGCAAATCAATAAAAGCATTCAAGCGCGCTGCGGCGGAGCCGCCAACCGGGAGAAGGCTTTTTAGGCGTTGGCGCGCCAAAGAGTTTTGCTGTTTTTTTATCCTCAGGACTCCGGGGGCAAACCCCGGCTATAGCAAACCAAGGATTTGATGGCATTTTCTTGGTTTGCTAGATTACAAACCGCGGCAAGATCGCCTTAAAATTTTAGCGGTTTGAAATATTTTGCTGAATTCATTTTTGGTGGGTTGCAAGGCGTGGAAACCAAGCTGAAAGTGGCGCTTTTGAGGCACACCTCCGACCCGGAGCGCGCGTGCGCTGCGGCTGCGAGGCAGTGCTACAGCGCGGCGGGAGTCGCCGAATTGCAGGAGAAGATGACCGACGAGCAGGTTGCAAAGCTCCTTAACCAGGTGATTTCGTCGGGGCACCATTCGGCAATCGAGCACGCAACGTTCACTTTCGCGGTGGAAGGGATTTCGCGCGCGTGCTCGCATCAACTGGTGCGCCACCGCGTTGCCTCATTCTCACAGCAGTCCCAGCGCTACGTGAATGCGAAGGACGTTGCCTATGTTATCCCGCCCAAAATACGCGCAAAGCCCGAACTAAAGGAAAAGTACGAGGCGTTTTTGGCTGAAAGCCAGCGCGTGTACAACGAACTGGTTGGCGCTGGAATCGAAAAGGAGGACGCGCGCTTTGTCCTGCCCAACGCGGCCGAAACCCGCCTCGTGGTCACGATGAACGCGCGGGAACTTTTGCACTTCTTCCAATTGCGCACGTGCAACCGCGCGCAATGGGAAATACACCTGCTCGCAAACAAGATGCTCGAAGAATGCCGCAAGGTTGCGCCAAACATCTTCAAGCACGCGGGGCCAACATGCGAAACCGAAAAAATCTGCTGGGAGGGAAAACTCGCCTGCGACAGATGGAAAGGCGTCCCCGGAGCGGAAGTCCGCGAACGCCTGTAAGCTCCAAAGAAACACGTGAAAAAAAAATGGCAGCCAAAATTTTGAATTGCATCGGGCTAGCGGGCGACATCCTCGCCGGCGTTGCCAATGACGTGAAAAGCCTCAAGGAGCAGGGCGTCACTCCCGCGCTTGCAGTCATACTCATAGGCGAGGACCCGGCGTCCAAGCTTTACGTTAAGAACAAGGTGGAGGCGTGCCTGAAAACCGGCGTGATTTCCCGCCAGTTCTACCTGAAGGCGGACGCGCCGCAGGACGAAGTGCTCGCATTGATCAAGAAGCTGAACAGGGACGACTCGATAAACGGAATCCTCGTGCAGCTTCCCATTCCCCGCTTTTACAACAAGAACATGGTGCTTTCCGCCATCGACGAGTTGAAGGACGTGGACTCGTTCCATCCCTCGAACATCGGCCTGCTTGCGGTGACTTCGCCGCGGTTCACCGCGTGCACGCCCGCCGGGATAATGGAGCTTTTGAAAAAGGAGGGCGTGCAGATGAAAGGCGCGCATGCCGTCGTGGTGGGGCACAGCAACATAGTGGGAAAGCCCCTCGCGCTTGCGCTTCTCAACGAAAACGCGACAGTCACAATCTGCCACTCGGCCACCAAGGACTTGGCGGCGCAAACGCGGCAGGCCGACATTTTGATTGTCGCTGTCGGAAAACCCGGCTTGATTTCCGGGGACATGATAAAGCCCGGAGCATTCGTGGTGGACGTGGGCATCAACCGCATCACGCTTCCCGACGGCACTTCAAAGGTCGTCGGCGACGTTGACCGCGAGGGCGCGGAAAAAGCAGCCGGCTTCCTCACCCCTGTCCCCGGCGGCGTTGGAAAGCTCACGGTTGCAATGCTTCTCAAGAACACGATTACCGCGACGAAATTGCAGCTTGAGCGGAAGGCCAAGAAAGCGGGCGACAAGAAGTGGCAAAGCGAGTATCCCCAGTCTGACACGCAGTGATTTTTCCCCAGGGGTGGTTTTGTTGGATCGCATGCAGGACATCGAGGAATTCGACCCCGAAATCGCGGGCGTTTTGAAGAACGAGATAAAGCGCCAGCAGGACGGCGCCGAGATGATTGCGTCCGAAAATTTCGTGAGCAAGGCCGTGTTGCAGGCGATGGGCAGCGTGCTCACCAACAAGTATTCCGAAGGCTATCCCGACGCAAGGTACTACGGCGGAAACGAGTTCATCGACATAAGCGAGAAACTTGCGATTGAGCGCGCCAAGAAATTGTTCAACGCACCGCACGCGAACGTGCAGCCCAACGCGGGCTCGCCGGCCAACATGCAGGCATACTTCACGCTTTTGAACCCCGGCGACACCATCCTCGCACTTGACCTCAGTTCGGGGGGCCATCTCACGCACGGCAGCCCGGTGAATTTCTCGGGCAGGATGTACCACTTCGTGCCCTACGGGGTTAACCCGCAGACAGGGTGCATAGAAATGGACGTTGTGCGCGAGCTTGCGCAAAAGCACAGGCCCAAGCTCATCCTGTCGGGCTTCTCGGCCTATCCCCGCAGCCTTGATTTCGCAAAATTCCGCGCAATCGCCGAGGAAGTGGGCGCGTACCACATGGCGGACATCGCGCACATCGCGGGGCTTTGCGCGACCGGCGTGCACCAGAACCCAATGCCGTACTGCGACGTTGTGACGACCACCACCCACAAGACTTTGAGGGGGCCGCGCGGCGCCATGATACTGTGCCAATTGGAGGACCGGCTCAAGGAAAAATACTGCCCGGACCAGAAAAAGAACTTGGCGCAGAGGATAGACTTCTCTGTTTTTCCCGGCACGCAGGGCGGGCCCTTGGACCACGTCATCGCAGCGAAGGCGGTCGCGTTCAAGGAGGATTTGCAGCCCGACTTCAAGGGCTACTGCGTGCAGGTTGTGAAAAACGCCAAAGTGCTTGCCGAAACGCTTATGGATGGCGGCCTCAAGCTCATTTCGGACGGCACCGACAACCACCTTGTCATCGCCGACGTGTGGGCGAGCAAGAAGGTCTCCGGAAAGGAGGCCGAAGTGGCCCTTGACCAAGCGCGCATTTTCACCAACAAGAACATGGTGCCCACGCCCGAAGGGGAGCTCCCGTTGGACTCGCACGGGAAGAAGGTGGGCACGCCGTTCAACCCCCGCGGCCTGCGCCTTGGCACTCCCGCGCTGACCACGCGCGGTTTCAAGGAGGCCGAAATGGAGATTGTCGGAAAAACAATCATCCGCGTGCTCGACGGAATTAGCAACCCCGCGGAAATAAGCGCGGCCCGCAGCACGATTCTTGGGTTGTGCGCAAAATTCCCGCTATACCCCGGATTGGGCATATTGAGATAAAAATAAATGCGGCGCAAGCCGCGGCCACACGCAATAGCCCGGGTTGAGTTTCAGGTTTTCTTCACGAGCTCTGCCTGGCCTTGGGTGATTTCGCGCACCCACTCGAATTTCTCGAACTGGGTCTTGAAGCCGATTACGCCGAAGAAGATTGCAACGGCAAACCCCATTTCAAAAAACATCGACGCCACCGAGTGCTCGGCGTTCCCCAGCGAATCCACCATGGTAATGTCCGTGATGGTCTCAATCGCCTGGTGCACAGACAGCAGGAAAAACGCGAACGCTATGAGCACAAGCGGCTTGGAGAGGCTCGTGTGCTTGAGGTCGCCGTAAATTTTCACGGAAAAAAGTATTACCGCCGCGCTAAGGACTATGTTCGAAACCCCAAGCGGCGCGCTTGAAAGAATGTTGAATATCCCGGCAACCAAGTCCATTTTCCCATTGCACCTTAGCGCGAACGCGCGCTTGCCCAGTCGAACTTTTCAAAAGCGCCCTTGAACGTGTAAACCCCGGCCAAAAAACATACCGTAAACACGAGCTCGACCGCATCGTGCACCATTGCAAATTGCTCCATCGGCGCGCCGGACCACATCTCGTAAGCCGAGAGCAGCGAATGCGCCACGAACAGGATTATGCCCACCGCAATCCACTTCAGGGGGCCTTCAAGCGACGTGCCCCGGAAATAGGAGTAAACAAGGTTTGCGGCGAGGATCACCCCGACGCCAAGTGCCGCGTTAATCAGGTGAATCCAGTAAAACGAAGAGGAACCGTCCATGTGCCCAAAAACCGAAAGAGATTAGCAGCACCTGCTTTTAAAACTTGAACAAAGCCCCAAAAAGCCCCCTCAACTTCCCTGAATTTTGCCCTGCGATGACACGGAAACAAAACCCCGGTCGAACCCGCCCTTTTGCGCCGGCACGAACTCCAAACGCGCCTTCCAGCCCGCGGTTTTCGCAAAACGTTCGACATCACGCCGCACTTTTGCAAACTCCCCTTTTTGCAACGCGAATTCAAGGGCAAAATCCTTCGCGCGGAAAAGCGGCCTGAACTCCAAGCACCGCCACAACACCACGTTCGGAAAACGCTTGAGAATCCTGGCGATTCCCAAAACACCCCCCGCGTTCTTCTTGGACACCATCGTGGTCACGCTCGCGGGCAAATTCCTCCCCCGCAAAAATCTTAAGGTACCAATAACCGCGTCAAAATGACCTGTGTTCCCCCGCACCTTTGCGTGAACAGCCCTTGCGCCGTCGAGGGGCAAATTGATGCGGTCGCAAAAGGGAATGATTTTTTCAAGCGCGGCTTTGGGGGAAATCCCCGTGGTGTGCACGATTGTTTTCATGCCCAAACCCTTCGCGAACCTCATAAGCTGCGCCAAATCGGCGCGGCACAGGGGGTCTCCCCCGGAAAACACAAGCACTTTGACTCCGCGCAATGCGAGCGAGGCAATCAGTTTTTTCGCCCTTGCCGTGGAAAGCTCTGCGCTTTTTTTGGCGAACCTGTTTGCGAAGCAGAACTTGCAGTTGAGGGGGCACCTGTCGGTGGCGTCCCACACCGCGGTCTTCGGCAATTTTTTCAGCCCGTTTTTCATTCCAGCCATATTCCGCCCACCACGAAGCCCTCACTCCAATATTTCCACGGTATCGACTATGCCGTCCGCGTCCTCGTCGAACCCCTGCACCACCTTGGCAATCACCGCCGGGTTGTGCGCGTTGCCCTCCTCGATTTTTTCGCGCTTGGTGAGGATGGCAAGTATTGCCACGCGCGTGCTGCCGTGGTCGCGGCCCGAGGCGACTAGTACTTTCTTGGACTTGTTGAAAGGGTTGGGGACAAGCTCCACTAGCCCTACGTTCTCCGAATACTTTTTTCCGGACAACGTTGAGCGCACGTCGAACGAGCCCTCGTCGAAGCGAATGGGCAGGCTTGCGTTCAATTCGTGGACGAACGTGTTGACCTTGGGGCCGCCTATCGCGATTATGTTGCGCTTTTTGTGCTCCTCGCGGAGCTCGGTGTCAAGCAGGTAAAGGGGGTAATCGAAGGACGCGAAGCTTCCCAGGCTCATGGCAAGCTCCATCGCGCAAAGCTCGGACCCCCGCGCGCGGTACTCGCCGTGCGGGTCCGGGGAGCCGATGACGAAAAAGCCGTCGAAAAAGCCGTTCTCGACAAGGGGCGCAAAAAACTTGGGCGCCCTCTTCTGCGCCGCCTGCGGATGCGGCTTCCATTTTTCGCCGGCAATGAATGCGAACGCCGAAGCGCTTGCCTTGAACCGCTTCGCAAGCGCGCCCTGCCGCTGCTGGTATTCGACAAGCTCGACTAAACCCGCAGCAAGAAGGCTGCGCATATGGTAATACGCGGTCTGCGCGGGAATGCCCAGCTGCTTGGCAAGTTCCGCGGGGTAATGCGGCTCCTTGGCCAGAACCGAGAGTATGCGCAGGCGCTCCTCCGATAGGGCGGAAAATTCCCTGCCGCCCACTATCTTGACGTCAAGCGACTTGCCATCGCGCACAAGCCTAGTGTCCGGCAACCAATATCACCAAAAACAACCAACCTAGGCAAAACCGCCAACTATACTTAAAACAATAATGCTATTGCAACTATCATACCTTTTGCAAGCAAAACAGCTATATACCTATTGTTTGCTTAATAATACTCTCCAAGATGCCTGAACGGGCTTTTAATACCCATCAAGTCAAACTCTTAATCTCGCAGGCAGCGTTGCGTTTGTTTGCCTCGCGGGATGTCGTGATTTTTGAAAATGTGCGGAATCGTTGGCGTTGTTGGCCCGGAAAATGCGGGGCACGCGCTTTTGGATGGATTGGCAAAGCTGGAATACCGCGGGTACGACTCGGCGGGCATAGCCGTGCTCGGAAAAAAATCCATAAAGACGCTTCGGCGCGTGGGCAGGATAAGCGCGCTTGGCGAGGCGCTTGAAAAGGAAAAGCCCGAGGGATCCACGGGAATAGGCCACAGCAGGTGGGCGACGCACGGCAAGGTCACCGAAAAAAACGCGCACCCGCACGCGGATTGCACGGGCGACGTTGCGGTCGTGCACAACGGCATAATCGAAAATTACCTCGAACTTAAAGCGGGATTGGAAAAGCGCGGGCACAAGTTTTCCTCGGAAACCGACTCCGAGGTCATCGCGCACCTCATCGAGGAAAGGCTTTCCACAAATCCCCAAAATACCCTCGAGGAGGCCGTGAGGCTGTCCACCTCGGAACTGCGCGGCTCTTACGCGATTTTGGCGATTTCGTCAAGGGACAACGGCAAGATTGTCGCGGCTAGAAACGAAAGCCCGCTCATACTTGGGGTCGGAAAGGGCGCGACCTATGCCGCAAGCGACGCGCTCCCTCTGCTTGGAAAGGCAAGCCAGGCTATAGTGCTTGGCGAAAAGCAGGTCGCGGTGCTCACCAAAAAGGGCGCCACGGTCATGCGGCAGGACACCGGAGAGAAAATCGAGCCGGAAAAAAGGAAACTGGACTGGAACGCCGAGGCCGCGTCGAAGAACGGCTTCGAGCACTTCATGCTGAAGGAAATCCTCGAGGAGCCCCAAATGATCCGCGGCGCCCTTGCGCAGGACAAAAAGCTGTTCGAGGAAATTGCCGGCGAAATCGTCAGAACCGAGCGCGTGATGTTCGTCGCCTGCGGGACGTCGAGGCACGCCGCGCTTGTTGGCAGGTATTTGTTCAACAAGATGGCGGAAAAATACTGCGACGTGATGATAGGCTCGGAATTTTCGTATTTTGCGAACGAGGCCAACCGCAAGACGCTCATTGTCGCAATTTCGCAAAGCGGGGAGACCGCGGACGTTTTGGACGGCGTGCGCAAGGCCAAGGAAAAGGGCGCGCGCGTGTTCTCGATAGTGAACGTGCAGAACTCGTCGCTTGACAGGCTCAGCGACAAGACCATATTCCTCAACTGCGGCCCCGAAATCGGCGTTGCGGCGACCAAGAGCTTCATCAACCAGCTCATAGTTTTCTACCTGCTCGCGTTCGCCTCGCAGGGAAAGTTCGAGCAGGGCAAGGCCGAGCTTGAAAAAATAGCGGGCGTGGTGGGCGGGGAGATAGAGGAGAACCGCGAAGTGGCAAAAACCATTGCCAAAAAAATCGCAAAGCAGTCCGCCGCGTACTTCATCGGGAGGGGGATAAACTTCGCGGTCGCCCTTGAGGCTGCGCTGAAAATGAAGGAAATCACCTACATCCACGCCGAGGGGATGCCCGCAGGGGAATTGAAGCACGGCACGCTTGCGCTCATCGAGGAGGGCACGCCGGTGGTGGCAATCAACCCCAAGGATTACACGTTCTTTGAAACGCAGGGGAACGCGATGGAAACCAAGGCCCGCGGCGCGTACGTGATTGGAATAA
>DAHXMR010000120.1 GCA_027371655.1 Microcaldota archaeon | reverse complement strand
GGCGTGGCGTCGTTTGTCGCCAAATCCTTCAAGCGCGCAAAGCTCTTTGAAGGAAAAGCCGCGCTTGCCGCGTGCTCTTCGCCAAAAGCGCTTCAAAAACTTGGCGAATACCTGCTTTTGCGCGAGAACTGGATTTAAAAGCCCGAATTTTCAGAAAAGCTTTCAAGGGCAAATCAATGGTGCGTTAAATGGGCTGGGGGGAAAGGGCGGAGAGGCATCCGCGGCACAAGGTGGCGGCGACCGCGTTTCGCGCGAATTTGCCCCCGGAACTTATGGTTGCGTCAAAGGTGCTGCCCCGCACGGGGCACACCGAGCTTGTGGTAAACGTTAAGCCGCACCAAACGGATGCGGCATTTGAAAAGTTCGCGGCCCTCGTTTCGTCGCACAAGCCCGCCGAAGGCATTGAAGTGCGCGGCCCCCAAAAGAGGCAAACCGCGCAGGGCACGACCTGGGTGGCGAAGTTCGAACAAAAAAAGCAAGGCGTGTGAAAATGGCAAGGAAAATTTCGGGGAAAACGCTTAGGCCTCGGCACCACGAGCCTGTTGACGTCGAAGCGCTGCAGGCGGAACTGCGCGCCAAGCGGGCGCTGCCCGTGGTTTCGAATGTTTTTTCCGGCAAGCTGCCTCAATTGAAGGGCCTGCGGCCGTCGCCGGTCGAATCCGCCGCACAGCTGTTCGCATCGAAGCTGAAGGGCGCAAGGAGCCTGCTTTACAAGCCGAGCGCCGATGGTTCCAGGTACACATTCCTCACCCCGCGCGATAAAACATGCGAGCTGCGCATGCTTCGCGCGGTCAAGGCAATCCAGGCAAGGCACCCTAGGGAAGAATTGCGGGTAAGCGTGCACAATTTGCCCGGCAAGGGCAGCAGGCACATGGTTACAATCGAGGCGTGCAAAAAGCAGCCGCTTGAAAAAACCGAGTTTGCGTAACGCGCGGGTGAAAGCAAATGCCGGAAATGCAACGCATAACGCGAAGGAAGCCGATTGCAAGCGCGCTTGGCAGGATTGCGGGCGCGATCAAATCGAAGTTCGGAAAAAGGCAGGCGCCCGAAATTCCCGAACAGGCAATACGCGACTCCGCACTGGTTGCCGAGCGGCTCAAATCGGCGATAGCCCGCAAGTACGGCCCGATGTCGTTCAACCATTCCGTGAACAGTTCGGGCTGCCACAAAATCGCATTTACCGCGCCGCCGCACGGAATCGAGCGCGAGAAACGGCTAGTTGAGCTTACAGCCCTCCTTGGCAAACAACCGCGCAAGCAGGGCGTCGCCGTAGAAAACGTGCGCATAGCCGGCGAAGGGGAGCCGAACCCAAAATTTACCGTCCTGATAAAGGCGATGCGCCTCCCCAAATACGATTGAGCGGCATCGGCCTTTTGGGGCCGCTCACTTGTTCGGGAACACAAGCAGCCTAAGGTTCCCGATGTTCAACCGGTAGTATTCCCTTCCCCCGCGGCTTTGCTGCTTCCACATCGCGCCCACCTCGGTGTAGGTGGATTTTCCCGCGCGGTCAACGCCCGGCTGCAAAACGCGAAAATCCGGCCGCGCCCCTTTTTTCCCTTCAGCGCCCGCCTCGCCCTTTCCCGCGACAGCGGCATCCTCATATGCCTCTTCTTCGGCGATGTCCTCCAGGAATTTTGTCAAATCGTCGGACGCCATTTTTTCATCCCCCCAAAAGCCTTGCGGTGGGGGTGCAGAAAAAGTTTGCGCCGAATTTAAAGTGCTGCGGCATTCGCCGCCATCTCACTCGTCTTCGCCAAGTGGTATCTCTTCGACAACGCTTTCGCCGCCCCGTTCTTTGTCGCGCTGCACGCGATAGATTTTGGCGCTT
>DAHXMR010000082.1 GCA_027371655.1 Microcaldota archaeon | reverse complement strand
TCATGGGGCACATGGCGTATTCCGACGCGCTTTACACCGCGGCACGGGCGTCGGAAGTGCGGCCGGGGGAAATCGCCGAGTTCGCGTCCCTGTTCAAGAACACCGTGCTTCGCGAGGAAGTTTACGTTGTTGCCGACTTTGAAAAACTGAAGAAACTCGTGCAGGAAGAAAAGGGCTTCAAGTCGATGGTAACCATAGACGGGATAAAGGCGGAAGTGCGGGATTACTGCTTTTTGATACGGCAGTCGAAAACCGAGCCGAAAATAAGGATCAGCTGCGAAGCAGCATCAAGAAAAGCGGCGGAGGACGGCATGGCGCTTGCGAAAAAGCTGGTTGAAAAAGCCGCGGTCGCCTGACGCCCCCCTTTCCGCGCGGTTTTTATTTCGCCTTTTTGTTGCAATTACGAATATCGACAGTTCTTTGCGGGTTTTGCATAAAATGGAGTATAAAGCAATCAAGATGGCGGTGAACATGCTTCACCTTGCCAACAACGCGCCCATCGCGCTTTCGCTTGCCGCCATTCCGACGATTTTCGCGCTTTGGCAGGTAGGCGGGGGCACGATAAGCATAAGCATGAACTCGGCCGCGCTTGCCGTGGCCGTCGCGTTCTTCCTGATCACCGCCCTAGCGGTGAAGCTTTTCAACTACGCGCTTCTTTTGGGAGTTTACGTCAGCCTTTCGCGCGTGCCCCACCACCGCTTTTTCGTGGAAGGCAATTCGGCGAAGGTGAAGGCGCGCGTGACGCGGTATTTCGCAGAGCGCAAGCTGGACTTTTTCGGCATAGACGTCTTTTCGCAGGGCGAGCGCGCAATATTGGGCGTGCTGCGCGACCTGCTGAAGACCAGCGGGCCCACGATAATGGTGTGCCGGAAGCCGTTCATGCTCGTGAAGCTTGAGCAGCGGGTTTTTTCCGAGGCCGAGAAAAGCGACGAAACGCTCGTATCCATCCTGCTTGACGGGGACGACGTTTCGGCAACCACTTTCGGAAAATACCTTGAATGCGTGCTTCGCTCGCCTGACGAAAAACTGTGCATGACGCCGGAACAAAAGGCCGCGGACGGCTGGCAGATATAAGCGCAGGGGCGTGTTGTTGGCAAGGTGAAGCATGTTCACCTTGTAGTTGTCGTAGTGGCCGGAAACCTTCCACGTGCCCTCCACGGGGAAAATAAAA
>DAHXMR010000111.1 GCA_027371655.1 Microcaldota archaeon | reverse complement strand
CTTTTCCGCGACCAAGGCCGGCACGGTCTTCCGCAAGCTCGCTTTGAGCACCTTGCGCCTAGAAGGCTCGAGCAGCCAATCTTCCAGCGTTTCCGAAAGTTCAAATTCAGCCATTTCAAAACACCAACGAGCACACATACGCGCTTGCCGCCGTGCCTTTTTTAGGAACTGTCAACAGGTGGAGCCCAAACCCCGCTGAAATCGTGGAAAACGTCATTTTCAACCGCCCGCCTGAATTTTCAAAAAGCCAGCCTTCGGCTCCAATAGGAAACCCGCGGCCCGCAAGTCCTCGATAAGCTTGGCAATCTGTGTAGCCCCGAGCCCCAAACTTGCGCTGGCTTCCGCTTGAATTTCAGACAAGCCAACCGCGCGATCACGGCCCCCCAACCGCGCAATCAAATCCCGAACAGCAAGCGCCCCAGCCGGTCCCCGGTCTGGTTTTGCAGGAATTGAGGTATCATATTGACGAGTCAAAACCGTCAAATCCGTCAAAACCTCCTCTTTTTCTGCGGCTTCTTGACGGTTTTGACTGTTTTGACGGGAAATTAAGGGGTCTTGATTCGGGGCATTTGACAGTTCCGACGGTTTTGACGAAAACCCAATAACTTTCTCAAAAGGCGGCAGTTCAATCGACGTTAAGCCATTTACTGCCGCCAGCTGGTAAACCAAAACCTGCTTCCGGCTTTCCTCCCTCTCCTGGAAATCGGCGACAAGAAGCCGCTTTTCCGCAAGCTTTTCCAAGTGCTCATAAAAGTGCCTTTCAGCGCAAAGCGGTTTTGTCGCCCAAAGCTGCTTGACCGTAAACCAGCGCCAGGGGTTCGCTTTTTGCCACTCTTCGGCAACGGCATAAACGCGGCGAAGCGTGCGCGTCAGGGCCACGAAAGAACCGGTTTGAATTTTTTTGAGAGCAGTTCTCGCGCGCTCGTAGTCCTCGCCGGTGGCAATCACGCGGCCCAAATTGTCTTTTTCTCGCTGGAATTGGAAAAGTGCCGCGCTGGCCTTGATCAAGTTGAAAATGCGGGGCACGTCCCGCCGGGCCCTTATTTCGGTGGGCAGAAATTCGATGAAGCTCTCGGCGTAAGGAACGACTACTTCGACGCGGGGTAATTTTCCCAGCGCCGAAACAATCAGCGGGTCGTAGTTCTGCCCGGCAAAAGCACCGCTTGCTTCGCGCGCTTGGCGCCGCGTGATTGCCTTGGTTTGTGCAACCGATTCGTCCAGGGAAATTATGTTTACCCGGTTCAGGAGCTCGTCTTTGGGATTGTTTTCCGCGGTCGTAAAAATGCCTATTGGCTTGCCTTGGGAAAAATACTCGACCGCCCCAATCTTGCCGCCCTTGTCCTTGTTCACGATCACGCTTTTTTCTTCGTCCGAAAGAAATGTTTTGAAGGCGTCGGAATCCAGGAGTGGCTTTGAAATGTCGCAGATGCGGCAAATTTTGCCGTTCCAGTTAAACTCGGGATCGTTGCTGTGCCAAAAGGTAAACGCGTTTGGCGAGGCCCGAGCAAGGCTTTCGGTCGCTTCTTTTGGAAAAATGCGGCAAATTTCCCTAGTCGTGTAGTCTTTTCCCGCGCTCGATTCGGAGTTCACCAACAGGTTGTTGGACGTGCCTGAATTTCGTACAAACTTGATACAAGCAAAAAGGAAAATCGCGCGCCGGCTTTCCTTCTCCCCCTCAATTCGCTTGTCAAATTCGGCGTCAATCCGTTCAAACAGCGCGGGATCTTGCAAAATTGTCAATTCTTCGGCGGTCGGCGGTTCGACTTCTCCTTGCGCTGCCTCGTTTTCAAAGCGCATTTTTGATTTTTGCTTGAACTCTTCGGGAATTTCCGTTGCTTCGGTTTCGCTTGGGCCTACGGTCGTGCATTTCGGACAAAAGTGCCCAAGCGCATAGCTGGCAAGGTAATCCTCGAAATGGCAGAGTCGGCAAACAAAACGGAACGCTTTAGCCATGGGGCGTCACCTCTGCAAAAATGACGATGTCCCCCTCGCGGCGGACAAGTCCCCGGGCCTCAAATTTCAGCAAAAGTTGGCGGGTGGCCGGTTTTTTCAACCGGAAAAGTAGACCGGCTTTGCGAAAAACTTCGCTGAGCGCGAGAACGCGTTCCCCATTCAGTTTCTCGCTTGACGCGTGGAAAAGTCCCGACCACACGTGCAGCTCGAGGTCGGGCTCGGTCGGGCGCACTTCCTTTAAAATGGGGG
>DAHXMR010000104.1 GCA_027371655.1 Microcaldota archaeon | reverse complement strand
GCTCATAGCAATGCTGCGCTCGCAAAAAATCCCCGCGCGCCTGGTGGTGGGATACGTTTACTCCGGCGAAAACTGGGGGCCGCACGCATGGGTGGAGGCGATGGTCGACGGCAAATGGGTGCCCGTGGACCCCACATTCGGCGAAGCCGGCGTGCTTGACGCAACTCACGTGCAAATAGCCACCGGCCGCGACCAGGACGACACGCGCTTTGAAATAACCGCGCGCGGATACGACCTGGACCTGAGCCAGGCGACGGTGACGCCGGGGGCGGACTTCTCGATGCTTGATTCGCAAAACTTTTCAGGCTTCTACTCCCTTGACGCAAACTTCCCGAAAGGGTTCCGCGACGCGCAATCCAAGGAAACGATTTACGCGACCGTGCGCTCGAATGCGAAAAGCCCAATAGCCGTCCCCCTGTCGCTTAGGCTTTACGAAACGTTCAAGACCGTGGGCTACGCCGAACGCATAATCGCGCTTTCGCCGGGGGAGCGGGAAAACGTTTCATGGGGAATAATCTATCCCCCGGTCCCACCGGAAAGCGGCGGCCGCCTCGACTACATAAGCTACGACGTTTTCATCACGGCACTGGGAAATGGCGCGCAATCAGTCCTGCGCATGAAGCCCGGCGCGCAAAACAACGTTGACGAATCCCTGGCAATCACAGGAGTGCGCGCAATCCGCAACGGCCAAAAAATTTCCTTCTTCGTAACGATACAAAACACTGGAAGCGTGGGCTTCGAAACCGCAAACGTGCAACTCAACGCAAGCAACCAAAGCCAAACGCTTCAAGCCCCCCTTGAAATCGGCACCTCGCAAACCCTGCAATTCACGATGCCCTTCCGGGAAAGCGCCAACCAATCCCAAATTTCAGGGGTAATAGACGCCCACGCGGGCCGCGCCCGCGCATTCCAACCCTTCCAGTTCACGATGGAACAACAAGGCCAGGCGCAGGCGACCACATTCCCCCGGGAACAGCCCTCGCTCACCCCTTCAGCAACGGAGCCCGCAATCACCCCCGAAGAGGTTTCAAACGCGTCCTCGGAAGTGCAGCAGGCCGCCCAGGACCTATCCCAAGCGGCGCAAAGCGCCCTGGCAAACGCCACCCCCCAGGACATGTTCACCTACGGCCTACTGGCAACCATTTTAATTTTGCTATTGATAGTATTGCAAACCGTTTTGCGGCATTAGCGTCGCGGTTTGCAATCTAGCAAGCCGAGATTGAAGCCGCATTTTTTCGGCTTGCTATAATCAAAACGCTGCTTGGCGCATAGTCAAACCCCGCAACGCCAAGGAAAACATTTTTGCGCGGTCGTAGTCCAGCCTGGTAGGACACCAGATTGCCAATCTGGAGACTCGGGTTCAAATCCCGACGACCGCATGACCAGCCGAGGGGGGAAACC
>DAHXMR010000101.1 GCA_027371655.1 Microcaldota archaeon | reverse complement strand
GACGACGTCGCACAGCACTACCTCTCCAAGAGGGGCATCCTCGCCGCGCGCCGCGTCAAGAAAAGCGACATGGAAAAACTCGTGCGCGCAACCGGCGCAAGAATCATCACGACATTGGACGATTTGGGCGCAAAAGACCTTGGAAACGCGGGCATCGTCGAGGAACGCAAGCTTGCGGGAGAGCAGATGACTTTCGTTGAAAAATGCAAGGAACCCAAGGCGGTCACTTTGCTTGTAAGGGGCGGAAGCCAGCACGTTGTCGACGAAGCCGAACGCGCAATAACCGACGCAATCGGCGCCGTGTCAAGCGTCATCACCGACGGAAAATACGTCACCGGCGGCGGAAGCGTGGAAATGGAACTCGCGCTGCGCCTCAAAAAGGAAGCCGTGAAAATGGGCGGCCGCGAACAACTCGCAATCGAAGCGTTCGCCGAAGCCCTCGAAGTCATCCCCCGCACTTTGGCGGAAAGCTGCGGAATGGACTCCATCAACACCTTGGTGGAACTGCGCTC
The DNA here is from genome assembly GCA_027371655.1 of Microcaldota archaeon. The sequence continues at coordinate 5,067 of DAHXMR010000101.1, read as the reverse complement.
CAAGCACGACAAAGGCCAGAGAACCGCGGGAATAGACGTCTACGCCTGCAAAGTCGCCGACATGAAAGCCCTCAACGTGATAGAGCCCGTGAAAATCAAGCGCCAGGCAATCCAATCCGCAAGCGAAGTCACGGAAATGATCCTGCGCATCGACGACATAATCGCAAGCAAAGGCAAACCGCCCTCAATGCCACCCGGAGGAATGGGAGGCATGGGCGGAATGGGAATGGACTAGACCCAATCCCAAACGGGGGCATTTGTCCCCCCAATTTTTTTCTTTTTTCCAATCTTGAAAGCAATTAAAAACCAAAACAGACAAAAAATAAACTCCGCAAAAAAAAGCAAACCAACCTAATTCTCGCTTTTTTATGCCTTGGTAGCTCAGCTGGTAGAGCGTCCGACTGTTAATCGGACGGCCGCAGGTTCGAGTCCTGCCCAAGGCGTTACCAACCGAGGGGGGCAACCCCACGGGGTTTCCCCCGGCTTTGGTATGCCGCCGACCCCCTTCCACTAATTGTTTCAACTCGGCGCTGGCGACGTTCCAAACCCCGTACTAGGCTGCACGCCAACTGAAAGCTATCTTTTCACAAAAAGAACAACGCCCAAGGGGCGCGGAAGGGTGGTTTTGGCGCCTTGCTTCAATTTCGCCTTATTTGCCCAAAATTGCCAATTATACCCCTTTAGTATGTATTCTGGGGGTTGGCGGGCAAAGAACCGCAAAGAGATTTGTTTTGCCTCCCACAGCCCGCATAGGGCCGGGCGGTAAGCCAACTCGGCATAAGCACAGATAGCGCGCATTTTTATTCGGCGTCCCGCAAGTTATTTTACGAGTTGTGAGGCGAAAAGGCAATGAAGTTCAGGGTTCTTTTGGAGAAGGACGAGGACGGCGTTATCGTCGCCACCGTGCCGTCGCTTCCCGGCTGCATTTCCCAGGGCAAGACCGAGGCCGAGGCGATTGCCAACATCCGCCAGGCCATAGACCTGCACGTTTCAAGCCTTGCGCAGGCTAGCTGAAAAGCAGAGATGGATTACGGCTATTGCTTGGCAAGCGCGGTTAGTGATTGCTCGTTTTCGCGGATTATGGTGCGCACTAGGGCTAGGAATTCGGGCGTAACAGTCGTTTGCTTTGCCATTTGCATACCACGCGCTAATTTGTTGTTTTTCCGGATTTTTATTGGTTGCTAGTCGAAGGCCGTGCGCTTTTTGAGCCATTTTGCCGTCGTCGTAAGCGACTGCTCGTTGCGTGCCACGCTCAGGACGAAGTCCGTCAGCGCCTGCTGGTCGCGCTCTTCGAAGTGCGCCCCGTTGATGTTGAGGAAGGCTATTGTGGCGGTTTCCGCCGTGCGTTTGTTGCCTTCGATGAAGGCGTGCGCCTTGTTTGCCAATTGCTGCATCAAAAACGCGGCTTTCAGGATTATTTTGTCCGGCTCGCTGTTGTACTTGAATTTCACTGCTTCGACTGCGTGGCCGAGGTTCGCCTCGCTGATGACGCCGTGGGGGTCGCCGGAAATCTGCACGACCTCCTTGTTGATTGCGATAATTTCGTCCTTGCCAAGGTAGTTTACGTCCACGGCAGCACTAACGCGGGCGGCAATAAAGGCTTTTGGGAGCCGCGTTTCCGCTGATTGTTTTAATTCTTCGCATTCCTAAAGATGTTCATAGACCAATCAGCGTTTAAGTCGCGCTTGGTGGCAACAACAATAGAAAAGTGTTTTCCAAATGTCTTTCAACAGGCAACCCTATTGCGATGCGTTGAAGGCAACGCTTGAGCAGAATGTTTTCTTCCACAGCTTGGCGCTTGAAGCGTGCATGGGGGAAATTTACGATTACTTGCAGGCCAATGGGGGGCTTCCGCAGGCTGGTGCAAGTGGCACTGGGGGCGCCAAAAACGAACCCTCCCGCGAAGAATGGGTGCTGGCGGGCTTGGTGCACGACGCGGATTTTTACGGGGATTACAAGGACGTGCACCCAAACAAGACCAAGGAAGCTTTGGCTTCCAAGGGGCTTGAAATTCCCGATTCTGTGCACGCGATTGTGAAGGCGCACGCGCCACAGCGCACGGGCGTCCATCCCAATTCGAAGGCGCAGTGGGCGCTTTTCTGCGCGGACACGCTTACGGGATTGATTACCGCCTGCACTCTTGTGATTCCCTCGAAGAAGATTGCCGACGTGAAGCTCTCATCCGTGCTGAAAAAGTTCAAGGACAAGAGTTTCGCGGCCGGCACGCGCAGGGAAGAGGTTGCAATGTGCGCCAATCCCGAAGGGCTTAACCTTCCCCTTGAAAAATTCGTGGAAGTTTGCCTTGGCGCGATGAAGAAGGTTGCGCCGGAAATCGGGCTTTGAGAAGGCGAAGCGCTTATTTCAAGTGGGGGGCTATGTGGCGCTTGTAGTAGCCGCCGTAGTATTTTTTGATGAGCTCAATGCTTTGGCCTTGTATTTCTTTCACTTGGTCCCTTTCTTTGAAAAGGTCTTTCATGCCGCTTTCCGGCGAGAGCAGGGATTTGCCGCGGCCGGCGGGCTTTTTGGGTTTCGGCAGCCCGTTGAGGAAGCGTTCTATGGCCAGGACTTTTTCCTGGTTTTTTTCAAGCTTGGTTAGGTTTTTTTCCAGGAGTTCGTTCAGTTGCATGTCGTGTGCGTGCCTCAGGAGGACCGGGACCAAGTATGGCTTTTGCGAGATTTCCGCCTGTGCCTTTATTGCATCGAGCCCGGTGTTGCGGATCAGGGGGTCCGGGTCGTGTGTCAGTTCCGCAAGGCCCGTTCGGTCGTTTAGGTGCTTGAAGATTCTCGCAAAATACGCGCGCTTGTCCGCGGGGGTCGCGGGATTATCGCGCAGCAGGCGGTAGTTTTCGTGAAGCGCGGCACCATACGTTTTGCGCAGTTTCTGCCGTTCCGCGGCATTGCCGGACGCGGCTTTGGCAATCGCTTCGAACGCGTCCAAGGCGCGGTTGCCGGGCAGCAACTCAACCAAGCCTTTTATTACGCCGGGGCGTTCGGCGGGCTGTTCGGCCGCGATTTTGGCAAGCGTGTTCGCAGCCCGCATCTGGCCCGGAAGCTCCGCGTTCTGCAGGTTGTGGAACGCGCGTTCGCTTTGCGACTTGCCAATGAGCTTAAGGCTGCTCGCTGCTTGCATCGCTCGGCGGATTATCGGCATTTTTTGTCGAATAGAACTGTGAAAATGCCGATATTTAAGGGAACCTGATTTCAAGATGGTTTTGCCGCAATTTCAGCGCCCAAAAGCGCTTCCGGAAACACTTTAAATTGCAGTTTGTTCACTACTTAGCAGTAGTCAAATACTTATTATTTGTGCGGTTTAGCTTGAGCATGTCCCGGTTTTTGCTTTCAGCGATGGCGCTATTTCTCGTCTTTTCAGCGGCAGCGGGCGCGGTTTCGCTTTGCTACGACACCGACGGGGGGACGAACTATTCGGTGAAAGGCATCACCACCGTGAACGCCTCGGGGAAAAACACGTCCTATTCGGACATTTGTCTGGCAAGCACAACGCTTGCGGAATACTATTGCACAGGCACGCAAACGCTTGGAATAACCTTGAAGAGCTGCGCAACACTTAACACCACATGCCTGCAGGGCGCGTGCGTTGCGGCAAATTCCACGCCGACACCAAGCCCCACGCCTTTGCCAACACCTAAACCAACTCCGACGCCCACTCCGACTCCGGCCCCTTCGCTTTGCTATGAAACCGACGGGGGAATCAATCTCTGGGCAAGGGGAATCACCACGATAACCAACTTGGGAAAAAATTATTCCTACCAGGACGCCTGCACAACGAACACGGTCTGGGAGTACTACTGCACGGGCACGCATACGCTTGGAATAACCCTGGGAAACTGCGCAACGCTGAACGCGACTTGCACAAACGGCGCGTGCGTTGCAATCCCCACACCAACACCTACCCCCAGCCCGACTCCTTCGCCTACTCCTAGTCCATCGCCGACGCCGTCCCCGACTCCCACTCCAAGCCCTACGCCCACGCCGACACCTAGCCCAACACCCTCGCCTACGCCTAGCCCGACCCCGTCTCCGACTCCGAGCCCTACTCCTAGTCCGACACCATCGCCAACACCTTCACCAACACCCAGCCCTTCTCCGACTCCCGAACCCACCGCAACTCCGACTCCGATTCCAACCGAGACACCAACGCCATCTCCAACTCCCGCGCCGACTGCGGAGCCTACTGCGACTCCCATGCCTACGGAAACGCCAACTCCAACGCCGGTTCCCACTGAAACGCCAATTCCATCAGCAACTCCGACACCGCTTCCCAGTGAAACGCCGACGCCGGTGCCAACCGAATCCCCAACGCCTTCACCAGCCCCTGAACCAACTGCCGCGCCCACGCCAATTCCGCGCCCCGTCCATTTTGGAAGCAGCGGCTCGGGGGGCAGTTCTTCGAGTTGGATGGTTTACCAAAACAGCGCGGCAACCCGCAAGGCAGCGCCGACAACCGCTCCGGCGCCGGTTGCAATCGAGCTGAAACCGAATCCCACGCCGGTTGCAACGCCCAAACCCGCGGAAGTTTCGCCAAAGCCCCCGGCGGAAACAAAAGCGCAAATAAGCGCGAAATTCTACGGCAACGAGGGTAATGCGCAGGAAAACGCGGCGGGCGTGCCCGTGCAAAAGGAGCCTGCAACGTTTTTGACCGGCCTTTTCACCGCAAGCCGCTTCGACCCCGCACTGGCCCTTGCAATGTTCGCGTTCACCTGGGGCCTGCTGTTCGCGGTGTCAAGGCCCTGAAAAGCCCGAGGCCGCTACAAGCCCCTGCGGGGCAGCCTGCACGGCTCGAGAAGAGCGCACACAGGCTCGTCGTTCGTCCTCATCTATGAAGTCGACGAAGGGCGAAAAGCGGTCAAAGACCCACGGCTGAAGCCGTTGCAAACGTTTTCGTTTGCAAATCATCGGTAACAACCTATGTATTGGGCTTGTCTGCATTTCAGGCAAAAGCCCAAACGTTTTCCACGGTGCGCCCTTTCCCCTGTTTGAAAAGCAGGGGATTGTGCGCTTCCGCGCACAAATCTTCGAACAACGGTTCGAAGTATTTTTGCGCACCGT
>DAHXMR010000100.1 GCA_027371655.1 Microcaldota archaeon | reverse complement strand
ACGGTGCGCAAAAATACTTCGAACCGTTGTTCGAAGATTTGTGCGCGGAAGCGCACAATCCCCTGCTTTTCAAACAGGGGAAAGGGCGCACCGTGGAAAACGTTTGGGCTTTTGCCTGAAATGCAGACAAGCCCAATACATCGGTTGTTACCGATGATTTGCAAACGAAAACGTTTGCAACGGCTTCAGCCGTGGGTCTTTGACTGCAAGAATCAGGAATACTTGTGAATCCTCCCCGCCCTAAAGGGCGGGGCTTCTTTGCTTGGGTTATGCTGCGTAGTTTGTTAGGTTTAGTTGGTGTGGTTCGTCTTGTGCGGTTTGTATTGTTTGGTTTAGTGCGGCGTAGTCGTGGTTTTTGATGTAGTTTGCGATTGTTTTGGAGGTTACGTTGCTTATGCTTCTGGAGAATTTTCCTGGGCTCCAGAAGTGTCCTTTGCGGTACATTTTGCGGAGGTTTGGGTGCAAACGGAATATTCGGTAGGAAGAGCCTCCTTTGAAATATTGAAGTGCTTTTGAAACTGAAAGGCTGAATGGGAGTGAGACGAATAGGTGAACGTGATTTATGTCCACTACTGCTTCGTGAATCAGAATTCCGTTTTCTTTTGCAATGTCGTAGAGAATTTGCTTCAACTGTTCTGCTGTTTCGGATTTACGCATTGCATTGAGGCGATACTTTGGGCACCACTCGAAGTGGTGCTGGTTCAATCCAACCGCGTGACTTTTATTCCCAAAGTTTCCACTAGTCATACGAATACATCTCCAACGGCGTAACCCGGGGCCCGCGCAAGCGGGCCCTCGCGCCGCTGGACACAATTACAATTTCGTGAAAAAAAAGAGCGCGCTGTATCTCCGCCCTCAAAGGGCGGAAAGGTTTAGCGCGCTCACGTCCCTAACGCAGATGTGCTTGAAATGGAGCGAACTTTTCCCAAATCAAAAGAGCATTCGGATAACGTTTTCCATCTGTCGCCTAAAGTTGGGGGCGCAAAACAGGGAAACTTGCAGATACTGGGAATTGCCCATGGCAGTGGTAGACAACTAATTCCCAAGGATTCAGCGGATTATATTTCGGGGCACTTTTCGGATTATGGCGGCAAAATTTTCGTCGAAGGAGCGCCGGAGTATTTCGTTCCCGGGCACCTCGCCGGCCGTTCGGAAGTAATCGAGCCCTTGCAAGTTTACCTGACTGGCGGAAAATTTTTTAAAAAAATTGAAGCCGAGTCCAACGGCAAGTTTGCACAGATGGACTCAAAGGCTTTTCGGGAACACTTGGATTCCATCACCTCGCACTGGGTCGAGCCCCCGGGCTCATCAAGTGCGAGATTGACCAAGGCGCAACAACGTTCGGGAAGAACTCTTTACGCCGTCTCCAGGCAGGTCAGCAGAACTTCTCCTGAAATAGGCTTCTTACTAGATTTCAGGAACGCGATTATGGCCGGCGAACTTTTGAGGCGAACGCGCCACGGCAGGGACCCGGCACTGCTGGTAGTGGGTTCCTTCCACGCAAACAGAATCCATCAATTCCTGGAAAACCCGCGCCTCGCAGCACGCTATCTTTCATTTGCGGACCACAAATTCGCGCAAATGGAGAAGGCAGCGCAATCTTGGGCGGAGAAAAACGAGCTTGAAGCCCTGCGTTCGTACCTTTCGCGTGCGAAGCGCGCATTTGAAAAACAGGCAAAAATGGCGGGCTAAGTTTTTGGGAAATTTCGGCGGAAAACAGCCCCGCAAAACCTTTTAAGTCAGGGAAATGCAAAATTTGTGAACGACCACGGGCTAAAGCCCGTGGCTTCAATGCAAGCATCTCGAATCGCCACGGGTCGCACATTGCAAATTCGGGTCGCTCCTCGGCCCGGTTGCAAGCGAAGCTTGCAAATCTTCGACCGCAGCCGAAGTATCT
>DAHXMR010000087.1 GCA_027371655.1 Microcaldota archaeon | reverse complement strand
TTTGGCGCATCGCCCACGCCGTGCGCCATCTCGAAAACCGCGTGCCCCGCCCGCGCGAGCCGTCGGCTAAGCTCGCGGGAAAGTGGTGGTTTGCGCAGTTGCTGCATGAAATAATTTCTGCGTTTGCCGCTTTAAAATAAGCACGGGGCGCCCCTGCTCGTTTTGGGAAAAAAGTTATTTGCCGAACCTGCGTTCGGCGGCGTTGTAGTATTCCACCGCGGCTTGGAAGTCGGGTTTTTGGAACTCGGGCCATAGCTTTGGCGAGAAGTAGATTTCCGAGTATCCCGCCTGCCACGGGAGGAAGCCGCTGAGCCTTTGCACGTTGCCCGTCCTTATGATTAGGTCGGGGGATTCCTGCAAGTATAAATGTTTGGAGAATTCCTCCTCCGAAATTTCCGCGTTCAAGTCCCCGTGCGCGTTTTCCTGCAGCACTTTCCTCGCCGCGTTCAAGAGCTCGTCGCGGCCGCTGTATGCGAGGGCGACGTTGAGGCGGGTGCTGCCGTTGTCCTGCGTGGATTCCTCAAGCGCGTTTATTTCCGCCATCAAATCTTTTGGAAGCAATTCGAGTTTTCCGAAGAATTTGACGCGCACGCCGTTTTCGGAGAATGCCTTTTCGCGCCTTGCCTTTTGCGCGTGCTGCTTCATGAGCGAAAACAGGCCCGCAAGTTCGAATTGCGAGCGCTTGGAATAGTTTTCAAGCGAAAGCGCCCAGAACGTGAGGCTTTTCACGCCCGCCTCCGCGCTCCACTGTACCGCTTCCTGCGACTTTTCGAAGCCCTTGGCGTACGCCGCCTCGATGGGCAGGCCCGCCTTTGTGCTGTACCTGCGGTTGCCGTCGGGAATAATCGCTATGCTGGAAAGGCCGTTGGACATAAGTATTCGGTTTTTTATTACGCAAAGCGCATTTTAAATACGTTTTGAGAATAACTCTATGGTTGCAGCAGTTCTGGTTGTAGCGTTTATGGCCGCACACGCGCGGGTTTTGCGCAGCACGATTTCCCCAGCCGCCGCGGTGGTTTTGCACGACTTCGAGCGCGCGGACACGGCAACAAAGCGCTTTTTGGGAATAATGTTGCGCAAAAAAATTTCGCGCCCCCTGCTTTTCACGTTCGCATCCGAGGCGCGTTTTGCGAATTCAATCCACTCGCTTTTCTGCCTCGTCCCCTTCGACGCGGTTTTTTTGGACTCGAAAAGGCGCGTGGTCGACGTCGTCGGGGGCATTCCGCCTTTCCGCCCCCTCATCGTGCCCAAGGCGCCCGCGCTTTACCTTGTGGAAGGCCCGGCGGGATTCGCCAAGGCAAAAGGCCTGCGCGAAGGGGTTGCCGTGCGTTTTGATTAAACGGAATTGATTGCTTTTGTTCCCGTTTTTTAGGGAGCGAAAAATTTTTTTTGGGTAAAAAACAGTTTGCGGCTGGTTCGGGACGAATCGGCGTGCGAAGGATGCGGCCAGCCCTGCATTGCGGCCTGCCCCAAGAAGCCTTCTTCTCCCGCGATTTTCAATTGCCTGCAGTGCCACCCCGCCGACGCGGAGTGCAAAAAAAGCGGGGAGTGCCCCTACGGCGCGCTTTGCGGAAAAAGTGATGCAATCGCAACCGCCAAATGCGAATTGTGCGCAAGTTCCTTGGCTTCGGCGGCAGCATTCCCGCAGGGTTCTTCTTCGGGGCAATCGAATCCCCCGTGCATCAGCGCGTGCCCCCGCAAGGCGCTCCGCGTGGCGCGGGATTTGCTTGGCTGGCGCGTGTTTCCCCCGCGGGAAGGCGAGCACGCCTGCTGCGTTGATTGGGCGTCGTTCGATTTTTCCGAGGGCGAACAGCGCCTTGTCGACTCAATCCTCTCGCGGATGCGCGATTTTCCCCAAGCGGAAAGCGGGGGGCTGGGAACTGCCGCGCTTTCCGGGATTTTGCGCGAAATCTGCGCCCAAACAGGGTTCGCGCTTGAAAAATCGCGCGCACAAGCGGTGCTTAAAGCTGCGGAAATGAACTCGTCGGGCTTCGGGCCGCTTGACCTGCTTTTGCAAGACGACGATTTGGAGGAAATCTCGGTTGTGGGCGGGGGCAGGAAGATTTTCGTTTTCCACAAGGCCCGCGGGTGGCTCAAGTCCAACTGCGCGTTTTCAAGCGACGCCCACGCAATCAACGTGATAAACCGCATGGCGCGGCCCCTTGGCAGGCGCGTAACATTCCAGTGCCCCAAGCTCAACGCCTCGCTTGAATCCGGAAAAGTGCGCGTGCACGCCGCCATTCCCCCGCTTGCCGCCGACGGCGTGGAAATAACCTTGCGCAAATTTTCCCAAAACCCCCTCTCAATCCCCCAACTGGTTTCACTCCGCACCATTTCCGCAGAAGCCGCCGCATTTTTGTGGCTCGCATTGCAGGCCGACGTTTCCATGGTCGTTGCCGGAAACACGGGCAGCGGAAAAACCTCGACCTTGAACGCATTGCTATCGTTCGTCCCGCTTTCCGAACGCGTGATACTCGTCGAGGAAACGCCGGAACTGCGGCCCTTGCACAACCACTGCATAAGGCTCCTTGCGGCGGGGGCCGGCGGGGAAGCCGGGTTTTCAATGCGCGAGCTGGTCAAGGACACGCTGAGAATGCGGCCCGACCGCGTGGTGGTCGGCGAAGCCCGCTGCAAGGAAGAATTCGAGGCATTGTTCGACTCGGTCCTCGCGGGCCAGGCGCGCGGCACCTATGCGACCATGCACGCGAAAAGCGCGAAAGACGCCCTCGCACGCCTTTCCTCGTTCGGAATCCCCGAAACCGACCTTGCCGCAATAGACCTGGTGCTCGTGCAGCGCCGCATCCCCATTTACGATTCCAAGGCGAAGTCGCAGGCGGAAGTGCGGCGCGTGACCGAACTTGCGGAAGTGCGCGACGGAAAAGCGTTCCCCCTTTTCCGCCACAACGCGCACAAGGACGAACTCGAACAATGCGGGCAACAACCCCTTTTGATGGAACGGCTGTGCGCAAACTACAAAACCTCCCCCGCGGGGCTGGAAAAGCAGATGCGAAAGCGCGCGCAATTCATATCGTCCTGCGGCAAAAAAAGCGCGGGATTCGCGGAATTCGCGCAAAGCGCGCAGGAATTCCTGTTTTGCCCAAAATAATTTTTTGCAAAACTTTGCAAAACGGGCTGCAAAACCTTTTTCTTCTTTCCCGCCCAAACTCATCAAAACCGCCGGTTTTTTTGAGGCAAAAAAAGCCCGCGGCACGAATACACGCCGGCACAGGTACTCCCCCAAAATGTCGTTCAAAATCCACTCCCTCCAGGCATTCTTCCAGCTTTTGCTTTTCATCTTCCCCGCCTACGTGGCCAACAGCTCGCCGGTGATATTCGGCGGCGGGCTTCCGCTTGATTTGGGGAAAAAGCTCTCCGACGGCAACAGGATTTTGGGGGAAGGCAAGACCTTCCGCGGATTCTTCTTCGGCCTAATCTCCGGAACGCTCGTCGGAATCACCCTGGCAAGCGCCTTCGACGTCTACGGCCTGGGATTGGACGAAAAAATCACCCTCGCAATCCTCCTTTCGCTTGGCACCGTGATAGGCGACGTTTTCGGAAGCTTCGTCAAGCGCAGGCAGGGCCTCAAGCGCGGCGAAGAATCGTTCGGCGTCGACCAGCTGTCGTTCTTGGCATTCGCCCTTGGCTTCGCGTTCTGCTACCAGCCCCAGCTTTTGGAGCAAATCGGCATCGACGGCATCGCAATACTCGTGGTGCTCACCTTCCTTCTCCACAAATTCTTCAACATAGTCGCGCACTTCTTCAAGCTCAAAAAAGTGCCCTGGTAGGCGCAGAGGTTTTTTGCGTGGCAAAAAAAACTGCAAAAGCCCGCGGTGCCAAGGCGCCTTTGGCCCCAAAAAAGCGCGTGCAACCCCTCCTCTCCCTGCGCGAAAGCGAAAAGCGATTCCTCCTCAAATTCTTTTCAATTTTTTTCGCCCTCTTTTTGCTCCTGAAATTGGCGGACGCGGCGCCAATTGTTTCAAACGCGGCAGGCGCGGCAAAAGAAACGGTTGCCGCAACCGAACAATTCCTCCTGCAATCCTCCGGCTTCCAAATCTCGCGCACGGGAGCGACCCTCTTCAACCAAGGCGGGCAGTACGACATAATAATCGAGTGCACGGGCCTGGTGCTGGTCATACTCCTGATTTCCCTGCTCTACTCCACCGACGTGAAAAAGCAAAGAAAACGCCGCGCACTCCTCCTCTACACGCCGTTCCTTTTGGTTTTCAACGTCGCAAGGCTTTACGCAACCCTCTGGACCGGAATGGCAATCGGAACGCAGGCAATGGACGTCGTGCACCCCCTGCTTTGGATAGTCGACTCATTGCTTGTGCTTTTCCTGTGGTCCCGCGCCGCTGAAATAAAGTTATAAG
>DAHXMR010000074.1 GCA_027371655.1 Microcaldota archaeon | reverse complement strand
GTTTTCGCACAGCTTGCCCCGCTTTATGTTCAATCGCGCGAGCGCCCCGTTCATGTAGCTTTTGCCGTTCAAGGTCACGAATTTGGAGGTTGCATAGGGGTTGACGTATTCGTCCAAGTGCTTGCCGTAGTCCTCCTCAAGTATAAGCTCCTTGTCGCTTGACGCGAGCTTTCCGCCCAAAAGCGCGTATTCTTTCGGCTGGTCAAGGGCAAGGTAAAGCGTTTTCCTCTCGAAGTCGGGGTATTGCACGCTTGCAAAAATTTCCGCGGTCTTCTTCGCGTCCACAATCGTCGCCTTGATTTGCGTTTGCAAAAAATCCAGGTCCGCGCTGGTGGGCAGCCGCGTGAACCCGCCCAGGCGCTGGGTGATTGGGTGCACCTCGCGGCCGCCGATCACGCGGATTATGTCGTTGCCAAGCCGCTTCATCCTTATCCCGCGCGCAACTTCCTCGGGCTTTTTTGCCGCCATTTCAAGCGCGTCCCCGAAGCCGGTGTAGTCGGGCAGTGCCAGGAAATACAGGTGCAAAAGGTGGCTTTGCAGCATTCCGCCTATGTGCATGAGCTCCCTCAAATCGCGCGCGGCCTGCGAGGGCGCGATGCCTATTGCGTTTTCAACCGCCTGCAAGGCGGTGATGGAGTGCACCACGCTGCATACCCCGCAGATGCGCGAGGTAAGCGGGGACGCCTGCTCGTAATGCCGCGTTTTCACTATTCCCTCGAAAAAGCGCGCTCCCTCGAAAATGTCCATTTCCACGTTCTGCACTTCGCCGTTCTTGATTTGAACGTGCATCTTGGCGTGGCCCTCGATTTTCGTGATGTGGTCGAGGTTTATTTCACGGGGCATATTTTTTCACCGTCTTCTATTTTCCGTCAAAGACTTGTTTAACTGAGGCATATTCTCGCAATATTTCTTCGCGCCAACCGGGCTTGAATGGCTGGGGGTAAAAACGATCTGCATTTTCAAAACTCGCGCGGTTCCCGACGGCGTGCACCAAGACTGCCCTCAACGGTCCGCGCCTCACCTTTAAGCGCCGCAATCGCTTCGGCGTTCAGCCTGCCCTTTTCAATCGCTTCAGCCACTTTTGCATTGCGCCAATTCCAGTAGCGCAATCCGCGCTGGAAGCCGGCCCGGTCATTGGGCGCCAACTCGGGATGGTTGGCCAAGTATTTCAAATAGGCATCGGAGTTCCACGTTTCCCGCATTTGATTATGCCTCCGCAATGCCTCGCTGACAAGAGGATGCAGGGCGGGCAGCGCGCCGCTCAAAAGCCGCAATTGCGCCTTGTGCCGCAGGATTGCGCGGCCGGTGTTTTTCGCCGCGCTCTTGTCGCCGCTTAAGCCTGCAAAAGATTGTTTCAGCGAAAGGATTTTTCCAGGAATCGAATTCATTTCCAAAAGCAGTGCGGACCGCGCGGCGCTGTTCAACTTGCCGGATTGAATGGCCTCGCCCAAAGCCCGGGCAGTGCGCCTGTGGAGGGCGGCCTCATCCGCAAGCCGCCTGTCGCGGGAAACTTCAACGCCCGCTTCTTTTGCGCGTGCAAGGCCGTTTTGGGCATTCCTGTGCGCTGCCAAAACGGAAAGCACAACGGGATGCATTTTTTTGCGGTTTTCCAACGGGCAT
>DAHXMR010000070.1 GCA_027371655.1 Microcaldota archaeon | reverse complement strand
GGCGTTCCGCAGCGTTATCCGCGTTCCGCCCAAGCCCAGTTCGAAGTCGTAACTCCTCTTGCTCACCCGCACGTAGTACGCGCCGCCGTCATAAGTGTCGTTTTGCACCAGGACCTCGCCCGTTGCCGGCCTTTTGAAGTAAAGCGTTGCCGAAAGGGGGTTGCCGGCCGCGTCGGTAAGCGTGCCCGAAAGCACCTTGGGATCGAGAACCTCGAAGTAAACCACCGTGTTGTTCACGTTGCCCGTCAGGTCCGACGAATTCACGAGAACCGCGTAGTCCGTGGCGGAGGACAGCTGGGACGCGTTGAAGGAAATGCTGATGTTCGCGTATGAATAATTCCGGGAATGCAGCAGGGCCCCAGCCGGCGAGTACACGGCTATGTTGGTCCAGGCAACGGCATCATCGTCGCTCATGTTGAGCTGGATAGTGTTTCCGTTCCCCAAGTCGACCGTGGGCAGGCTCGCGTTCCCGATGCGGGGCGGGGACGTGTCAACATACCTCACCGCGCCGGCCTCAAGCGCCGACGCCACAAGCCAGCCGGGCCCAAGCGAGTAATTCGCGGTCAGGTTAAGGTCCCCCTCAAGCGCGCCGGGAACCGAAGGCGCGGTGCAGTTTATCGCCCAAAGCCCCGCGGAATAGCCGTAGCTTGTTACGCTGCACGACTGGTTGGAAACGCTTGCGTTGAACGTGGAATTGGCGGCCACCGAGTCCGGGCCCAAGAGCAGGCGCGCGATCATCGAAAGGTTCTGCCCCGCCGAAAGCCTGCCGCTTGGGGAGCTGGCCGTGGGGCTTGCGATTATCACCGAAAACACGTACGCGTGCACCGTGATGGACACGTTCTGCGAGTCCGTGCCATTGCTTGCAACCAGGAACCCGGAATAAGCGGCAGTGGAATTGGGCACGCCCAACGACAACCATACCGCCGTGGACGACTGGCCCGCCAAATTCGAAATGGAGCTGGAGTTGAGGGACACCGCGCTTGTGATGTTCCCGCTCAAGGAAAGCGAATAGGACTGCCCCTGGTTCCCGTTGTTGCGCAGGATGATGCCCGAATAGTTGTCCGAACTCCCGCCCACGCGGTAAAGTTCGAGGCTTGTGGGCAAAAACTGCCACCCGCTGGAGGGCGGCACGATTATGCTTGCCGCAAAGGAGGCATTGGCCCCGCTCGAATTTGCGTTTATGGTGACGTTATACGTGTTGTTGGCCGTCCCCAAAGGAACCGCCATGTCCATCCGGATTGCGCGCTTTTGCCCCCCGGAAATGCTTGAAACCGAAGACTCGTTGAACGTTATGTTGAACGTCGTGCACGCGCTTCCCGCGCAGCTCAACGCGATGGAGGAAACGTTGGTGTTGCCGTACGAATCCAAAACGAATGCGGAGGAATTGGAATCGCCGCCGTAAACCGTGTACTGGGTGGATTGGTTTGCGAAGCGCAAAAGCGGGTTCGAGGCGATTGTCACCGAAATCACGGTGGTGTTGGAAACCGTCGTCCCGTTAGCCTGCTGCCAGGAAAGCGCGGGCACCACGGAGTACTGGAACGCACCCGCGCCCGATGGAATCGAGATGTTGACAAGCGTGGTGTTGAACGCGCCGCTTGAAAGGTTCTTGTTGCCCGTAAAGTTCAGGTACGTCGCGTTCCAGCCGCTTGCCGCGTCGACGCTCGCATTCGCGTAATAAGCCCCGGCATATCCCGTGTTGTTGAAAGAAACGTTCGCCAAAAACCACGCGCCCGCATCCTGCGTTATCCCCGAAATGGTGTACGCCGACTGGTTTGCCGAAACCGAAACGTTGGTGCCGCCCGCAACGGTGAAATTGTAGCTTGACGAGTTGTACGCGCCCGTGTTGTCCGCCGCGAATATAGTGAGGTTGTTCACGCCCTGGGCCGTCGCGGAAAAGTTGTACGAAAAGTTCCCGTCCGCGGCGTTCACCGCACCGCTTATCCTCGAAGGCGTGTAATTAACGCCGTTGATCTTGAAGCGCACGGTGCCGTCGGTCACCTGGCTGTCGTCCGACAGGTTGGCCGTAATCATTATGTTGCTGTTCAATTCCACCGTGCTGGCCGGCGAGAAAACCACGTACGCCACGCGCGGCAGGCGGTTGGACACGTTGGCAAGCACGGTCGAATAATTCGACGAAGGCAACGCCGATGAATTGGAAAACGTGATGTTTGAATAGAATTCGGTTGAAAACGCCATTCCCCCCCAACCTATGCTTATCGAATTGTTGGACTGCTTTTGCGCGAATACCGTCGGGCTGCCCGAGCAATCCGAGCCGTTCACGGTTACGGGCACAAAGCCGCTGCACGAAACGCCAAAAGTCAAATTCACGTTCCCCGTGTTGTTCAGCCAAAGGTTGCCGATGGTGCCGGTTTCCCCCAGGCCGAAAGTCGCGTTCATCGAGGGCGGCGTGATAGCCCAAACCGCGTAAGTCGGCACCGTGATGTTCACGGGGATTTCCACGTAGCCCCCGTTGCTGCTTGTCACGTTGAGCTTGCCCAAAAAGTTCTGCGCGCTTGTGCCCCAGGGTACGGTGACCGAGACGTTGAACGGAAAGCCGCTTGGGTCGTACACCGGGTCGCAGCCGCTTCCCCCGCAAATGCGCGAACAATTCCAGAACGTGGAATTCGTGCGGGTGCACCCGTTGTTGGAAACGTTTTTCAGCGAAATCGCCGCATACGACGAGGTGGACGTGGAATTCACCAGGTATATCGCGACGTTTTGAAGCGCCGAGTTCCCCGAGTTGTTAATCCACCCCTGCACCACGTCGGCGGTGTTGTTCGGGTTTACGGTGCGGTTGATTGTTGAAATCGAAGACCCGTTTGCATAGTAGGTCGCCGCCACCCCGTACTGCGAAATCACGCTTATCGAAGTCGAATTGAACAAAATCGGCGAATGCGCGGTCCCGTCGTTTTCCGCCCACTCCGCCTTCCAGTAAACCACGTTCGCCTCCGGAGGCGTCCCCGCGGGAATGGTAACCTTGAACGTGCGGGCGCAGCTTGCGCCCTTGGCGACGGTGCCGCACTGCTGTTTGGTGGCGTTCAAGCTCCAGCCCGCGGGCAAATCGCTCGAATACGAGATGTTCGCGGAATTCATCTGCGCGTACTGCGAGTCGGTCAAATTCAGCGTGATGTTCAGCGCGTAATCCGCGCCCCCCACGGTCGCGTTGTAAGGCGTCGAGCTTTTCAGCGTGCCGCTTGTCGTCGCGTTGTCGACAAGCACGGTCATGGTTTGCGTGAGGTTCACCCCCGCAAAATAAGTCGCGCTCGCGTTCACGGTGTAATTCGTGTAATAAGTGTACGCGCCGGCCGCATTCGTATACTCGGTGAGCGCAAACCACGGCGTAAGCCCGTTCGAATCCGTCGTCCCGCTCGCGTTGGCCGCGCCCGTTGTCCTGCCCCTGTCGCGCACCTGCACAAGCGCGCCGTTGGCCTGCGCCGTGCCGTTCGTCACGTTCGCGCGCAAATACCACAAGACCGTGGCGTTGGCGCTTGCAGCAACCGTAAACCTGTTCCTGTCGAACGTGTTGTTGAGGAACCAGTTGCCGGTCGTGGCGGTGTCAAGGTATATGTCCACGCCCGGAGAGCTTCCCGAAAAGTCGTTGTCCGTGAAATTGTTGTTATTGCACCCGCCCCACGTGAAAAGCCCATAGACGTTCGAGCGGAAGTCGTTGCCCGACACGTTGTTGCCCGAGCCCCCGTGGCATATCATCCCCTCCCAAGTGGTCGTATACCTTGCCGTGTTGTTCGCAATCAGGTTGTTGTTAGACATGTCCACCATGACGCCTGCGACGGCATTGATATTCGCCGTGTTGTTGGCGACGGTTGCGTTCCTGCTGTTGTTCAGGTATATTCCCGAATCAACGTTCGAAGACGCGTTGTTGCCGAACAAAACCGAGTTGTTGCTACCGTCTATCAGGATTCCTTCCTTGGCGTTCGATTTGGCGGTGTTGTTGGCGACCGTGGTGTTGTCCATTGTATATATCAAGAAGCCGTTGCCCCCGTTGCCGTTCGCCGTGTTGTTGACGAACGAGTTGTTGTACCAGAAATTGCTGCCCAAAAAGAATCCGTCGTACAGGACGTTGGAGTTCGCCGTGTTGTTCGCGAAAATGAAGTAGCCCGTCCAGTCCCACGTGACAAACCCGGTCCACGCGTTGGAGTTCGCGGTGTTGTTCGTGACGTTGACAAGCTCCATCGTGTCCGCGGAAAAGCCGTAGGTGTTCGAATTCAATACGTTGTTTTTCACGACAGTGGTGTTTCCCCAGGCGGTGAGCCAGATGCCGTAGCCCAACCCGCCCCCCGTAAATCCGGTTGCGGTGTTGTTTTCCAACGTGGCGTTCATGTAGCTGAAGAGCTTGATTCCCCCCTGGTCGGTCGCGTTTCCGGCAAGGACATTGTTGGTAACGCTGGCGTTTTGGCCGATTGCAACGCGGATTCCGAACCACAAGTTGTAGTTCGCCGTGTTGTTGTCCACCGTGTTGTTGCTTGACGGCAAAAGGTAAATGCCGTTCTGGCCGTTGAGCGTCGCGTTGTTGTTCCTCAAAACGTTGAAGTTGGACGTGGGGGTCCGGATGTCCCCCTCGCCTATCAGGATGCCGTCCACGCCGTTGCGGAACACCGTGTTCCCCGTCAGCGTGCCATAACCCGAACTGGAGTTCAACCAGATTCCGCGCTGGCTGTTGGAATTCGCCGTATTGTTCGCAAGGTTGCTCGAGCTCGCGTTGGTGGCGTATATCCCGTTTTGCGTGTTGGAACTGGCATTGTTGCCCGAAACCGTGTTGCTATTGGAATTGGTAAGGTTGATTCCGCTGTAAGTATTGAAGGCAACAACGTTGTTCGTGATGTTGCAAGCGCCGACATACGTTGTTAAGCTTCCGTTCACCACTATCCCGTTGTGGCCGTTCGAGTTCGCCGTGTTGTTGGTAAGATTGCTGGGATTTGCGGCGCTAATGGTGTTTCTCGCTATCCAGAACCCGCTTCTCGTGTTGCTGTTCGCCGTGTTGTTGACGAACGTGCCGTTACTGCCCGATTCCACGTAGAAGCCGTGGCCGTTGGCGTTCGCGATGTTGTTGTACACGCTCAAGTTGAGCGAGCTTGTAAAAATCCCGAAACCCACGGCGTCGCCCGCGGTGTTGTACAACGCGGTGTTGTTCGCGAAAGTATTGTTGCTCGCCGTGGTGTCCTTGAACCCGCCCTGCCCGTTTGACGACGCGTTGTTCCCCGAAATCGTGTTGTTTACCGCATTGTTGTAAATGCGTATGCCGTACGCGGTGTTTGAATTCGCCGTGTTGTTTGCAACGATGTTGTTGTTATCCGACCCATCGAACCAGATGCCGGCCAAGCCGAAGTTGCTGTTCGCCGTGTTGTTCGCAATGATGCCGTTGTGCGAGTTGGTGGCGTAGATTCCCGCAGTCGAGCTGACGGCATTGCCGTTGACCGTGTTGTTCCTCACAATGCTGCGGTTGGAGCCGCTCAAGCCTATTCCCAACTGCATGTTCAGGCTCGCGTTGTTGTTATTAATGGTATTGTCGTTCGAGTTCAAAATCACGATGCCGTGTACGGTGTTGTTGTACGCCGTGTTGTTGGTAAGGGTGTTGTTCGAACCGCTGGCAACGCTGATTCCGCTGCCGTTGTTGTAATTTACCGTATTGTTAGTGACGTTGTTGAAAGTCGACGTCCCGCCAAGGTAAATCCCGTTCCCTCCGACGGTGTTGTACGACGCGTTGTTGTTGCTGATTGTGTTGTTGTAGTTAACGCCGCCCCAAAAGTTTATCCCGCCGAAGCCGTTTGAGTATAACGTGTTGTTGGTTAGCAGGCTGTTGTTGACGTCCTGCACGCCCACCCCCGGGCAGCCGTTTGTGTTAGCCGTGACGTTCGAAACCGTTACGTTTTTCACGGTGGTCAGGACGATGGCGTTGCACTCGAACCTGCCGTAGCCGTTCGCAACCACGCTGTTATTGGAATTCATTATGTCGATGCCGTGGCCGAACGAGCCTCCGAGGTGGTCGGAAAAATTGCTGTAAGACACGCTGGTGTTCGCGGTGTAGTTCAGCATTATTCCCTCGTCGAATTGCACTACCGTGCAGTTCACCATGGTGAAATTCTGCACGTTGTTGGCATAAACCCCGAAAGTGTTGACCGCCTTCGTGCCGTCAATCGTGTGCCCCTGGCAGTCCAAAATCGTGTTGTTGGCGGCGACCATGCAGGCATTCGTGGTAGCATAGTTTGTGATGTCCGCTGTAAGCGTGTACGCGGTGCTGGCGGCAAACGCGGTGCAGCCGGCTATATTTCCCGCCGCGGCAAGGCCGGAGAGCAAGGCGATTGCGGCGAAAAAAAGCACAAAAACGGATTTTTTTTGCATTTCCGGATTTTCCCCACAAAAACAGTTTTTTCCCGCCATTGCATTGCCGAACGAAGAATGCGGCAAGAGGTAGGGGCGCTTATTTTTACTCTTGGGGGATATAAAAGCGTTTTAAAAAGCGCGGGGGGCGCCGGATGCCTTCCGCCCGGGCGGGAGAATGGTGGTGCTCCGTGGGCGCAATGCTTCCCCCGGCCCGCCCGAAAAGCAGGCAATAAAAACCTTGTTTGTCAAAACAATATTTCCAATTCCAGTTGGGCCTGTAGCTTAGTCTGGTTGGAGCGTTCGACTGATAAGGCAGCAAAAGCGGTCCGGACGTTTTCTTCGGATTCTAACCGTTTCAAAACGCCATTAGAAATCGAAAGGTCGCCAGTTCGAATCTGGCCAGGCCCATT
>DAHXMR010000065.1 GCA_027371655.1 Microcaldota archaeon | reverse complement strand
CCTTGGCAAGACCGAGCTGTACGCGCGCGCCCCCGGCGAATCCGAAGAGGAGGAACAGGCGAAGGCTGCCGCCAAGCCGCAAACCGGAATCCGGGAAATCGCCAAAACCCTCGAGCACGAGGTCATGGGCTCGGAGTCCGTGCTCGAATTCATGGAACGCGACCTTTTGCGCCGCATCAGGCTGGCAGAAAGCAACATCGAGTCCATGGAACACGAGGGCGGTTACACCGAAGAGGAAATAGGCTTCCTGAAAAAGGAAGTGGAAATACTCGACGCGCAATTGCAGCACTTCAAATCCGAAGTCGCGCAATTGCAGGAAATACAGCGCGAATTCGAAGGCAAGGTGAAGCTGTTCGGCGACCGCATCCGCGAACTTGAAGCAACCGGCGGCGCGATGCAAAAGCCCCCCGCGAAAAAAGCGGCGGGCGCAAACGCCCTGTCCCAGGCAATCAACTCGCTTTCAAGCGCGCTTGCAGGCGCAAGAAACGCGATTATGTTTGCAATATCCGGAAAAAAACAGGCAACCGCCCAAAAGCCGCTTCCGATGCAAAAGCCCGCGGCGCAACAGCCGCCACAATCCCGCGCGGCCTTTGGAGAACGCGCGCCCGCAGTTGAAACGCCCGCGCAAAAACAGGCGGCATCCGAGTACGCGGCAGGGCGCGCGGCGGCGAATGCCGCTGCGGAAGAAGCCCAAAAAGCAGGGCAGGCCGAATCAATGGCAAAAAGCGCTTGGGAAAACATCGCGCAAAGGGGGGCCAAACCGCAACAGGCGGCAAAGCATCCGGGCAAGTCCCCGCGCCAGAAGGCTAAGAAAAAGGCGAAAAAGAAGAAATGAAGACTCTTGAAATTTATTCGGTGCAAAGCGAGGGCGTGCACGCGGACATAGTCATCACCGAGCGGCCCGAGGAATTCGTCAACACCTACGAATTGAAGCACACGCGCATCAAGGCCGCCACGAACGCCGTGCTGGACTATTTGAAGGAACGCATCATCGAGGCCGTGTCCGTCAAGATCTCCGAAATCCTCGACCCCCGCGAAACCGAGCGCGTGCGCGGAAAAATAGTGGAAAAAGCCCACGAAATAGTGCGCACCGAGCTTTCCGGCCTCAACGAACTGGAGGAAAACGTGCTCGTGGGCAGGCTCGTGCAGGAAATGCTGGGCCTTGGGGAACTTGAACTCATACTTGCCGACGAAAACCTCGAAGAAGTCGTGGTCAACTCCGCCAAGGAGCCAGTGTGGGCCTACCACAAGAAGCACGGATGGCTCAAGACCAACCTCGTCATTCCCACCGAGGAACAGATACACAACTACGCGTCAATAATCGGCCGCCGCGTGGGCAGGCAAATCACCAACCTCGACCCCCTGATGGACGCCAACCTTTTGTCCGGCAGCCGCGTGAACGCCACCCTCTACCCCATTTCCGCCAAGGGCAACAGCCTGACCATAAGAAAATTCCGCAAAGACCCCTGGACCATAATCAACTTCGTCGACCCCAGCCTCAACACGCTTTCAATCGAGGCCGCCGCGCTTTTTTGGACCGCAATGCAATACGAGCTCAACGTACTTGTCGCGGGGGGGACCGCAAGCGGAAAAACCTCGTTCCTCAACGCCATACTCATCTTCACCCCGCCCAACCAGCGCGTGATATCCATAGAAGACACGCGGGAACTCGTGCTCCCCGACTTCACGCACTGGACGCCCATGGTCACCCGGCCCCCCAACCCCGAAGGCAAAGGCGAAGTCTCGATGCTCGACCTCATGGTCAACTCGCTGCGCATGAGGCCCGACCGCATAGTGCTCGGCGAAATCCGCCGCCAGCGCGAGGCCGAAGTGCTGTTCGAGGCAATGCACACCGGCCACTCGGTCTACTCCACGCTTCACGCGGACGAGGCCGCGCAGGTGCGCACCCGCCTCACCACCCCGCCGATTGATTTGCCGGAATCCGTGATAAGCGCCCTGCACCTCATCGTGGTGCAATACCGCCAGCGCCGCATCGGCGCGCGCCGCACCTTCGAAATCGCCGAAATACTCCCCAACGAGAACAAGGTGGACATCAACATAGTGCACCGCTGGGACGCCCGCACCGACCGCCTGGAAAAAGTCGGCGAATACATACGCATCACAAACGAGCTTTCCCTGCACACGGGGTTCA
>DAHXMR010000024.1 GCA_027371655.1 Microcaldota archaeon | reverse complement strand
GGCGCGCTTTTCGCATTCGCCGCGGCAACGCTGGCGCTGTTCGCGCCGCAGGCGGTGGTAATCGACAACATGAGCGTGGTGTACAACGCGGTGGATTGCAGCAAGTTCGGGTGCGCCAACCGCGCGGCCGTGCTTTCCGGCAGGGACCGGATAGTGCTTTACCACGGCAGGTTGAGCGTGCAGAAGGGAATCGAATTCTTCATCCGCGCGGCAAAAAAGGTGCTTGAGCGCGAAAAAAACGTGAGGTTCGTGGTGTCGGGAAAAGGCGACCTGCTTCCGCGGCTTGCCGAACTGTCCATATCCCTTGGGATTGCGGACAAGGTCTCGTTCACGGGGTACCTCGACGAGGAAAGCGTTGCTAAAATGTACGCGTCAAGCGACGTGTTCGTGCTTCCAAGCGTTTCCGAGCCGTTCGGCATCACCGCGCTTGAGGCCATGGCCTCCAGGGTGCCGGTCATCGTTTCCAAAAGCGCGGGAGTCGCCGAAATCGCCACGCACTGCCTGAAGGTGGACTTCTGGGACGTTGACGAGATGGCCAACAAGATTTTGGCGCTTTTGCGCTATCCCGTGCTGGGCCGCGAAATGTCGCAAAACGAGTCGGAGGAAATAACCCGGTTTTCGTGGGACGCCACGGCAAGGCAGACGCTTGAAGTTTACAGGGAAGCAATAGGCAACCGGGGCGAATTCCGCCCCGCCGAGCCGTCAAGGTACGAGAGGCAGCTTGAGGAAATACACCCCTGAACCGGCACTGAAAAAAGGGGAAACCGGAACGGAACAAGGAAACTTGCAATTTGGGATTCGCGTTTTTTGCCCCCGAGGGGAACAGTACGGAAAACGGGCGAAAAAATGAAGAAAAAAAAGAAACATGAAAAGGAGGCGAAGAAAATGGGCTTCGAAGAGGAGTCCGCCTACAGGTTCGAATCGGACCTCGCAGGCTACAACCAGCAGCAGTCGGAAGAAGACATACTGGCCGCAATAAAGTCGCGGCAGGCGAAAGCGGAAAGCGCGAATTCGCCGAATGCCTTCGTGTCCGAGGAATACGAAAAAGCCAAGCCAAGAAAGGCGAAAATCCGCAAAGGGGTGCGGAGAAGCTAAAAACGGCAAGACCAGGGCACGCACAAAAAACACGGCAAGAAAGCGGGCAACGGAATAGTGCCGGAAAACCGCTAACCTACGGAATAACACAAGGACTCGAAAAGCACAAACAAAGGGTAAACCAAAAAAAAATACGGGGATTGGTTGCATTGGCGGACGTCTGCCTCTATTTTCACGTGCATCAGCCCATGCGGCTGAAAAAGCTGTCGCTATTGCAGGGCAGCCCAAAGTGCACGCCGGAGGCGCTTGAGGATGCGTACTTCGACGACGGGTCGAACAGGCACTACTTCGAGAAGGCCGCCCGCCAATGCTACCTGCCGGCAAACAACGCGCTGTTGAAGCTCGCCGGGGAATACGGAAGCCGGTTCAAGTTCTCGTTCAGCATCACCGGCGTTTTTTTGGAGCAGGCGCAAAAATACGCGCCCAACGTGTTCGAAAGCTTCCAGAAGCTTGCGGCCACGGGGTGCGCGGAAATTTTGGACGAAACGTACTACCACTCGCTTGCAAGCCTGTACGACGACAAGGCGGATTTCAGGGAACAGGTGAAAATGCACTCGGAACTTGTCAATGACGCCTTCGGCCAGAGGCCGGAATCGTTCCGCAACACCGAAGTGATTTACAACAATTCGATCGCGAAGGCGGCGGAAGAGATGGGCTACAAGGCGATAATAAGCGAGGGAATAGAGTGGGTGCTTGGATGGCGCTCGCCGAATTACGTTTACCGCCCGGCGGGTTGCGGGAAAATCAAGGCGCTCTTGCGAAACTACAAGCTCTCCGACGACGTGGGCTACCGCTTTTCCGCGAAATGGTGGCCAGAGTGGCCCCTTACCGCCGACAAGTACGCCTCATGGCTTGCGGCAAGCCCGGGGCAGGTCATCAACCTGTTCATGGACTACGAGACATTCGGCGAGCACCACTGGGCGGACACGGGGATTCTGCAATTCCTCGAAGCGCTGCCCGGGGAATGCTTCAGGCACGGAAACCTCTCGTTCAAGACAATAAGCGAGGCCGCGGAAAAGCACGAGGCGACGGGCGAAATAGACGTGAGGTCGAACCTGTCGTGGGCCGACCTCGAGCGCGACACGAGCGCGTGGCTTGGCAACAACATCCAGCGTGCGTGCTTCAACGAACTGAAGGCATTGGAGCCCGCGGTGCGCGCAACCGGCGACGCCGAAATGCTGCACATCTGGCGCAAGCTGCAGACAAGCGACCATTTGATGTACCTTTGCACCAAAAGCTGGGCGGACGGCGACGTGCACAAATACTTCTCGCCGTACAAGGAGAACACGCCGTACGACAATTTCATAAATTACATGAACGTGATACAGGATTTCAAATCCCAAGTGCAGGCGAGGCTCGAGGCAAGGGAAATCCGAAAACAAAGCGCAACAAGCCCCGGCGCGTCCGGCAGGGGCGCAATCAACTCGCGGGCAAACGCGATGCCGTCGTGATACCACTATGAAAAAAGCATTGTTCCTAGTCACAGAACTTGAGCGCCCCGTGGGGGGCTTGCACCGCTATTCGACGGAATACCTTCCCGCGTGGCGCAACGCGGTGAAGCACGGCAAGGCCGAATACGAGCCCTTGGTGCTCTCGGTGCACAACCCAGCGCTGCCTTTGGGCGACCTTGTGCCGTCCGCGGATTTCAAGGACTTTTCCGCAAAGGGCGTGAAAATGTACGAGGCCGTGCGCGGCGGGGAAAAATGCTACTTCATGGAAGCCAAGCTCGGCGACGCCGAGGCGTGGGCCTTCCACAAGGACCTGTGGGACAAGTACCGCGTTAAATCCGAGAAGGCAAGCAACTGGGACTACTACCGCCAGCTCAACGCGTACTGGAAATACGCGCCAAGCGTCGCTGAATTCCTCAAGCGCGAGCGCGGCCACGACATAAAGCTGATTGACGCGCAGGACTGGCTCGCGTTCCCCGCTGGATTCCTGTGCAAGGAACGGCTGAACGTCCCGCTGCACTGCCGCTACCACTCCGGCGAATTCGGCCGCTCAATGGGATTGCCCGACCTCGACGCGCCCCCCGTGCGCATAGAAGCGGCGGCGCTTATGGAAGCCGACTTCATGCAAGGCGTGTCCGTTGACGAGGCGCACTTCGAAATATACCACTTGCTCCCGCTCAAGCAGGAAATCGTGCAAAGCCTCGCGCAGGGAAGAAGCGCGGAATGGCTCAAGCAACAGGAGTGGAAGGACGGGCTTTACGAAGACTTC
>DAHXMR010000022.1 GCA_027371655.1 Microcaldota archaeon | reverse complement strand
TGCGTTTCCATTGGAATGGCTGCTGCAACGCGCATTTCGAGCCTGATGCGGCTTCTGCCCCAAAAGGACGTTGAAAGAGTGGACTCGCTTTTGCAGAAAGCTAGGCTGCCCACCAAGCTTCCACGCGGGCTTTCCCCCGATGCTGTTTATGAGCACGCGCGGTTCGACAAGAAAAACACGGGCGGCAGGGTGCAATTCGTGCTTCTTGAAAAAATCGGCAAGGCGGCGCAGAAGAAGGGGAAAATCGGGATTGAAGTGGACAGAAGGTTCGCATTGCAGGCGCTAAACGATTTAAACGCGGGCGCCAAGAAATAATCAACTGATTCTGGCCGATTCAAGCTCATGGTGGTGGGACTTTAATGAAAATTTTCATCGACACTGCGAACATCGAAAAAATCCGCGAGGCGGCCGCAATAGGGCTCATCGACGGCGTGACCACCAATCCCTCGCTTGTGGCAAAGGAGGGCCGCGACTTCAAGCAGGTTGTCAGGGAAATCTCGCAAATCGTCAACGGCCCGATAAGCGCGGAAGTGCTCAGCGACAAGGCAACCGAGATGGTCGCCGAGGCCGTGGAAATCAACAAGTGGGGAAGCAACATAGTGATCAAGCTCCCCATGACCAAGGAAGGCCTCAAGGCGGCAAAACAGCTGTGCGCGAAAAAAATCAAGACCAACGTGACGCTCGTTTTTTCGGCAAACCAGGCGCTTTTGGCGGCAAAGGCCGGCGCGACCTATGTCAGCCCGTTTGTGGGAAGGCTCGACGATGCGGGCAACAACGGCATGCAGGTGATTGCCGAAATAATGCAGATTTACAAAAACTACGGGTTCGACACGCAGGTCATCGTGGCAAGCGTGCGCCACCCCATACACGTGGTCGAGGCCGCAAAGCTCGGCGCGCACGTTGCGACCATTCCCCCGGAAGTAATCGACAAGATGTTCTCGCACCCGCTCACCGACAAGGGGCTTGCCGCGTTCGCAAGCGACTGGAAAAAAGCGCAGGACGCCCAGAAGAAATAACTGCTAACGTGCCTTCGGGGAAAAACAATGAAAACGCCCCTCGTCATCGTGCCAATCAAAAGCACACCGAGAGCAAAAGCCATTTCCGACGCCAAATTGGCTCAAACCAAAGGCAGCGACCTTTTGGAAATGCGCCTCGACTACATCGCCCCCAAAGACGCGCGGGAAATGCGGGCACTCTTTTCCACAACCACGCTTCCATGCATCGCCACCTGCCGCCCCAAGCGCGAGGGCGGGAACTACAAGGGCACCGAGGCAAAACGCGTTAAAATTTTGAAGGACGCCATTGTTGCGGGCGCGAAATATGCGGACATCGAACTCTCGACGAGCCCGCGCCTGCGCGGCAGTTTGGTAAGATTCGCGCACTCCAAAAAAGCCAAAACAATCATCTCCTTCCACGACTTTTCCAAAACCCCGCGCCTTTCGGCGCTTTTGCGCATTCTCGAACGCGAGATAAAAACGGGGGCGGATGTTGCAAAAATAGTCACTTTTGCGAAAACCCCGCAGGACAACTCGGTTGTGCTCGAATTGCTGGCGCACGCCCGCAAGATGAAAATGCCGGCAATCATTTTCGCAATGGGCAAAATCGGCAGGCAAAGCCGCATTGATTCGTTCAGGCACGGCGC
>DAHXMR010000265.1 GCA_027371655.1 Microcaldota archaeon | reverse complement strand
CGGGTCGCACATTGCAAATTCGGGTCGCTCCTCGGCTCGGTTGCAAGCGAAGCTTGCAAATCTTCGACCGCAGCCGAAGTATCTTAAAAGCCGCGGATTCCGCGACCCGTGTTCGTTCATTGAACCGCAGTTCAAGTGTTTTTCTTTTTCGCAAAAAGAAAACGGTGCTGCGACGGCGCCAAAGAAGGAGAAAAAAAACACGAAAAAGCGTTAGTTGGAAGGGGGATGAACCCAAGGGTTTCGGGGGAAACCAACCAACGTTTTTAGCGCGGTTGGTTGCCCCCAAGACGCTTACGGGCTCAGAGGGATTCGGACCCTCGACCGTCCGATTAAGAGTCGGACGCTCTACCAGGCTGAG
Source organism: Microcaldota archaeon (assembly GCA_027371655.1). Next base: position 1,066 of record DAHXMR010000265.1, on the reverse strand, counting down.
CTATGAGCCCTCCGTAAAGATTTTTCGGAGAAGAGAAGACGCCGCGCTGAAAAAGCACGTGCCAATATTAAAATGTTAAAGGTTAAAAGAACAACCACCAGAGGTAATTTTTGGCATGATTGTTGTTTTGAGGCTCGGGCACCGCGTCCAGCGCGACAAGAGGATTACCACGCACTGCGGCCTCGTCGCCCGCGCGTTCGGCGCCGACAAAATAATCCTCAGCGGCGAGCGCGACGACAAGGTGCTCGCGAGCCTTTCACGCGTTGCGGAAAAATGGGGCGGCAATTTTGTTGCCGAATACCGCGGGGATTGGAGGCGCGTTTTGAAGGAATTCGACGGAACGAAAGTGCACCTCACATTCTACGGGATGCCCGTTGCCGAAAGCGTGAAAAAAATCCGCGCAAAAAAGCCCGAAAACATCCTCATAACAATCGGCGCGGAAAAAGTGCCCCCCGAAGTCTACCAACTTTCGGACTACAACGTTTGCGTGGGCGGACAGCCGCACTCCGAAGTTGCCGCACTCGCGATTTTTTTGCACGAATACTTCAAGGGAAAGGAATTGGAGCGCGATTTCGGCGGCCGCGTGAAAATAATCCCCCAAAAAAGCGGGAAAAAAGTTTTGGAACGCTGAAATTTTGCGCCCCCCAACGCGGAAACCGCAATCCCCGCCATGAAAAAGCGGCGCGTTATGCGCAAAAAACGCGCATCCCGCCTTCGCGAACATATAAATAGATTTTGCGCCAAGTTAATAGGCGGGGCGAACTGTTTTTTGAAGTCTAAAGTGGCTTTCAAAGCCAAAAAAGCTGTTTCCAAATCCGCGGCAATAACCTGCAAGAACCGCAGCCGCGCCCCCGCGCGCAAGGCTGTCGTGAACGACCACGGGCTAAAGCCCGTGGCTTCAATGCAAGCATCTCGAATCGCCACAGGTCGCACATTGCAAATTCGGGTCGCTCCTCGGCTCGGTTGCAAGCGAAGCTTGCAAATCTTCGACCGCAGCCGAAGTATCTTAAAAGCCACGGATTCCGCGACCCGTGTTCGTTCATTGAAACCAAGAGGTGTGGAAAAA
>DAHXMR010000229.1 GCA_027371655.1 Microcaldota archaeon | reverse complement strand
GCTTGTCCTGAATCAAATTGTGTGCGGGCACGTTGTCGCTCAACCGCATTCCCGCGCGCATCTGCTTCTGTTCCGCCTTGTTCATCTCGCGCGCCTTCTTGCACTTGCGCGCGTTTTTCAGGGCGCAATCCTTCTTCTCGTCACAGGAAAAGCAAGTAAACAAACCAAACCCACCGGAAAAGATTTTGCGCGCAAAATTTAAATTACTGCCCTCGCATCGCCGTTTCCGCCGCAGGCGGGGGGGAATTTAGAGGCCGGTGAATTGGCGGTTGCCTGTGTTGTACATTTTTTTCTCTTTTTCGAGCGCGGTTTTGTTGATGCGGGCTTCGAGCACTTCGCCCACGAATATCACGTGGTCGCCGGCGTCAACATGCGAGGTTACTTTGCATTCGAAGTTTGCAATCGCATCCCGAATAAGAGGTGCGCCCACCTTCGAAGCGCGTTCCCGCGCGAGCCCAGTGGCCTCAAACTTGTCCCCGTCGCGCCCGGAATGCGTGCCGAAATACAAAACCTTTTCCTTTAGGGAAAGGGGCATAACGGAGAGAACGAATTCCTCGCTTTTCAAAATCATTTCATAAGAATGGCGCGACGTGCCAACAGCGATTGCCACCATGAACGGGTCGAAAGACGCGGGCATGGTCCAGTCAAGCACCATCGCGTTGTCCTTTCCCTCGAAATGGCTTGTGACAAGCACGGTTTGCCTCGGGTAAAAAAAGTGATGCGAATTGCCTTCGCGCGCGTTCATTTTCAATCAACACCCCCTTTCGATATTTTTGCAACAGTTACCTGAACGGCCGCGTGTTGCGCCGCAATTGCATGAAAGGCGCGCTGCGCCCCACTTTTGCCAAAACCTCACGGCTGGCAAAATCAAGCTCCTTGGGGTCAAGCGCGGCGCGCAAATCCGCCTCCACAAGCACCGCCGGATAGGCATACGCGCGGTGACCCAGCGAAAGAAAATTCAACACCTCGGCAAGCCGTTTCACGAACGCGTTTTCCCCCATTTCCTTGCCCCCATCGCCCGCATCAATTCCCGCGGCAGCCGCGGGCAGGAGGAAATCAACGCGGAGGGGGCGGTCGTATTTTGCGGGTTTCAAGTACATTCCGCACACGGTTGCGCCGATGTTGCCGAAGTCGCGCAAGCGCGGGTTTTCGTTTTCGGAAAAGGCGAATGCCGCGGTGCGCTCGCCTTCATTCAAAAGCAAATGCAAAAACGCGGAGTCGTTGGTTTTTGAAATCGCGTCTGCGAGTTTTTTTTCCTGCACACTGTCCCAAGTTGAAACAGTCTTGAGGAAATGGCGGCTGTTCGAGTCCTTCACCACCCCCGCAAGGACGCAGTTGTTTTCCAAGCAGGCGGCAAAAAGCGACTTGTACGACTCCACCAACGCGAAATATTTTTGGTAAAGCGGGCTGTCCTTCGCGGGCTTGTCCTGCGGAAGCGGAAGGATGGTGCCGTCCAAAAGCAATAAGTTAGGCTTGAATTTTTCCACAACCTCGCGCGCCCGTGCCACTTCCAGCTCCAAGCGCACAAGCGTCTTGAACAACTCGAATTCCCCGCCTTCCAAGCCGCACTCCGCGAACGCCTGCGGCTGCGAAACCACGGGAACCCTCTCCGCCTTCACAATCTTGCCATCGGCATAATCGAACGAAACCCCCACCGCGCGGGAAACAACAAGGCAAAAAGCATGGAACTCCCCTGCGGTCAAGCCGCCGTCAACCGCGGCAACCCTGCCCGAAAACGCCTTTTTCCCAACCCCGAAAAGCAGGCTGCCCTCAAGAAAATCAAGCTTGTTCGGCCTGCCTGCTGCCCGCAACTTTCCGCACGCTTCGGACTGCGCAGCATCCAACTCAACCACGCGCCTTGCAATATCGTCTATCCCAATCATTTTTTTCAGCTCGCATTTCACCAACCCGGTTGCAAATCAAATTTCAACGCGAACAAATAAAACCAACCGCTGTGCCCAAAAACCACAATCAGCGGAAAGCAACCTCGCGAATACTTTTAAGCGGAATTTATGTCAACCGTTTTGTCGTTCGTATTTTTTTGCGGTTGAGTTGAAGTGAAAAAACATAAGCGGTATTGGGACAGGCAATACCTTGAACAACAGCTCGAAAGTGGGAAAAATTACGCAGATATCTCCCGTGAAAACGGGCGGGGAAAAAGCACGATTCAACGGGCGCTTCACCACTACGGCTTGACTAATTCCCCTGCCGATTGGTCGGAGCGCGAGTTATCGGTCTTACGGCGGCTTTATGGGCGTGTTCGGGAGCTCGGGGAACATTTTCCAAACAGGACCGCCGGTTCGATATGCCACAAGGCAAATCGTCTGGGTTTGGCCTCGGGCATGCGGTTCCGAAGATATGGCGTTGATGAAAAATTCTTTGCAAGCTGGAACAGCAAAATGGCCTATGTATTGGGTTGGATGTTCAGCGATGGCAATGTATCGCCCGGAGAAAGGGCGTTCCGAATAAAACTTTCGGCTAGGGATTCAAAGATTTTGAGGAGAATCCGCGAAGTTTTGAAGGCAGCCCATCCATTGAAAACAAGTCTTCAAGCTACGCCTTCTGGAAAAAAGTTTGCAAAATATGCAATTCTCTCGGTTAGTAGCCGCAGCATGTGCAAAGACCTGTCGCGTCTGGGATGCGTTGCCCGAAAAGCTAGCCGGTTTTCACTTCCGGAAATCCCCCGCCAATTTTTGAGGCATTTTGTACGAGGATACTTCGACGGTGACGGTTCGATATCGATGAACAAGCCGAACACCGTGAAAATCAGTTTTGTGAGCTGCAATAGTTTATTTATTAGGGCACTAGCGGATATTTTTAGGGCAGAACTCAAAATTCCGCCAAATTACAAAAGAGTAAAAACCAATCTTTGGCGTTGCGGGTATTATGGCGACAACGCGCGCAAAATATGCAAATGGATGTATGCAAATTGTGGCAAACTATTTCTTGAAAGAAAGAGGATTAGGTTCGTAAGGCACATGCAAAAGAGGAGCCAAAATGCTTAAACAAGCGATAATTTTGAGAAAGGACTTAGGCATGTCTGCGGGAAAGTTAGTTGCCCAAGGCGGGCACGCCAGCATTGACGCGTTCCTCAAGTCCGCCGAAGGCGACAGGGAAAAATGGATTCGGGGCGGTATGGAGAAAATCGCGTTGAAGGTGCAAAGCGAAAGCGAGCTGATTGGCGTTTTCAACGAGGCGAAAAAGCTCAAGCTTCCCACCTCGCTTATCCGCGATGCGGGCCGCACGCAAATCGAGGCAGGCACGCTCACCGCGGTGGGAATAGGCCCTGCGGAAGAACGGGAAATAGACAAGGTTACGGGAAAGCTCAAGCTTCTCTGATTTTGCGGTACGTTTGGGGAAACTCAAACGTAGTCGAGCCATTTTTCGTATTCTTTGGCTTTGCCGTGCACCGCGTCCAAATATTTTGCCTGAAGCTTTTCAGCAATGGGCCCGCGTTTTCCGCTTCCAATCGTTTTGCCGTCCACTTCGCGTATCGGCGTGATTTCCGCCGCGGTGCCCGTGAAGAACAATTCGTCCGCCGCAAACAAGTCATTCGGCGTTAAGTTTCCCTCGCGCACTTGCAGCCCGAAGTCTTTGGCGATTTGCATCACGCTGCTCCGGGTAGTCCCGCCCAATATGCCCGCGTCCAAGCCCGGCGTAACGAGTTTCCCGTCTTTTACAAGAAACAGGTTTTCGCCCGGTCCTTCGGCAACGTTTCCCTTTGAGTTCAGCATGATTGCCTCGTCCACTTTTTTGTCCGAGGCCTCCTGGCTTGCGAGAATCGAGTTGATGTACTGGCCGCACGCCTTCGCCGCCATTGGCAGCGCGCTTGGGTCAATCCTGCGCCACTTGGAAATCGCGCAGCGGATTCCCTTTGCCGCGCCTTCCTCGCCAAGGTATGCGCCCCACGGCCAGCACGCCAGTGCAACGTCGACGGGCGCGCCGGTGGGGTTCAATCCCATTTTTCCGTAGCCGAAAAACGCGATTGGCCGCAGGTATCCCGACTTGGTCTTGTTTTCGCGCAAAAGCGAAAGAGCGGCAGTGCAAAGCTCTTCTTGCGAATACGGGATTTTCATGCGGTACGACGCGGCGCTTGCCAAAAGCCTTTTCATGTGGTCTTTGAGGCGGAAAACCGCGGTGCCCTTCGGCGCCTCGTAGAAGCGGATTCCCTCGAACACCCCGCTTCCGTAGTGCAAGGCGTGCACCAAAACGTGAACCTGCGCCTTGTCCCATTCGACAAGCTTGCCGTTCATCCAGATGAATTTGGTTTTTTCAAGGGCCATTTTGCAACGCAACTCCCCCGCGAAAAGGGACACTGCCTGAAAATGCGAGTTTTCTACGAGGTGGAAACCGGGGTTTTCCCTCGTAAATTACGTTTAAAAGGGTGTCGGATTAATACTTAACGGTCGCGCGCCCCTCTGGTGCGGAAGATAGTCTTGGTGCTTTTGGGGCAACACGCGGCCGCACGAGTTTTAAAACAAAAACGAGGTAGGTTGCAACATGGCAGCAAAGAAACCATTCGGCGGCTACTGCATCTCCTTCAAGGGATGCACCGACAGCGTTGAGAAAGTCTTCGGATCTGGTGACATCACTCCCTCCGAGATGACCAAGAAGCTCTGGACCTATGTCAAGGGCAAGAAGCTCTCGAAGACCAAATAAGTTTTTTTCGTCTCTTTTTTTCTTTTTTTTTATTTTTTTTTCTTTTTCTAAACCGGGTTTTCTTCTCCTGTTGCCGTACATTATTTTGCAGCAGTTTTGCGGAACACTGCCACGGGGCATTTGCCGCCCATCGCCTTGTCCATCCGTTCTATGAACCTCCGCGCTTCCAAGGGCAATTTTTCCCTGGCGGGGTCTATTTTTTCGAAACCCCCGTGCGCTTTTATTTCACGTTCCCTGGAATCCAGCAGGTCTTCGCCATAGGGGTTCGTTGTCACTAAAAGGCCGTTTGGCGCCATTACCCGGCGGATTTCGCCGGCGACTGTTTTTGCATCGATTCGGTCGGGTGCGTTGAAAAAATTGTTGGCGAAAACAACGTGGAAACGGCCAGTCCACTCCTCGGGCATTTTGTGGGCATCAACGTTCTCGAAAGCTATGTTTGGGTTCCCGTGCTCCCGCCTCAGTTTTCCAACTTCTTCGCGGTGCTCCAAGACGCGGAGCGGGAATTCCAACCTCATCCTCGTTATCAAATCCACGTTTTTGTTCCCGGCCAGAAGCCGCTGTTGGGTTTTGAAGTCGGGAGTTTTTGGGATTCCCAAGGCATCCAATTTACGCTCAAAATCCTTTTTTGAAGCCAGGTCTATTCCCGTGTAAGAAACGCGCTTGGGCAAATCCCCCTCCCAAAGGATGCGCGGAACCGATAGCCCCCCGTGCCCTATTTCGAGGATTTCCCGCTTGGCAACCGGTTTGGGTGGTTTCATTTTTTTTATCCTCTGGTGCTTGGCCGGGCAACTTTATGCGCCTAATGGTAAAAACGGTTCCTCACTTTTTCGCGCAGTCCCTTGGGGATTGTTTGCGGGGCGTAGTCAACTGCATGCGAGGCAATGAACGGGCGGATGCCCCCCGTAAGGTCTTTTTCCCACCCTCCGCGGGTGCGCGTTGCCGCGTAGCTTTTTACGAATGCGGAGCGAATCCGGTTTTCGTGCCGTTGGTATTTTTTCCAATCCCCCGGCCGGTCCGGGGAGTAGGGTATTGACGTGTTATGGATGATTTCGCTCAGCATGAATTTCAACTTACCGTCGAAAGTGTACTGGTTGGTTTTTTCCGGTTTCATAACGCTGTCGAAGTCCAGTATTTCGCCGGCAATGGTGAAGTTCTGAGAATGCGGCCACTGGAAGTCCAGCCCGCTGTTTCGGATTATGGCAAGCGACTTTGCGGCCTCCGAAGCCAGCCACGCTCCGTAATCCGTCATGGTTCTCCACCCGCGTTCCTTGCGGTGCGCGTAAAAATACGCCCGCATATCCGCGTGCTCGGCGTCGTTGAGCCTCAGCGAGCTTTCCACGCCGCGCAGGTAAAGCACCGGTTCGCGAATCGGGGAAACAAGCCCGCGTTTTTTGGCTTCATCCATGCTTATGCGCCCGCCCTTGTCGTAAACTTGGCGCAGTTTGATTATCCCGACCGGCAGCGCGACGCGCGCGCCCTGCCGCAGGAACTTCAGCGCGTAATCCCGGTCGCGCCTTGCGAGCCTCAGGTCGTAAGTGCCCGTGTCGGAAAAATCGTTTTCGTGCCGCGGCCCGCGCTTGAGTGCGCTTGGCCCCACGCCCTTTATGTCAAGAGACGCAAGCTTTTCTCCGCTTGGTGTGCCGAATGAAAAATTGCCCATAAGCCTCACCGACCGGCCGTGCCCGCCCCCCGAATTCGGAACCGCCCAAAGCGGAATGCACAAGACCGCGTCCCGCCCCGGTTTTGGGCTTGCGGAGTAAGTGTTATGCGTGCGGAAAAAAGCGAACGGCGCATTAGCTTGCTCCCCCGCGCGGCCAATCGCGTTTTTGAGCACCTGCGGCGCGCGCCGGTTCACCCAGTCCACCGTTGCCTCGACAGGCCCAACCGGCAAATACGCGAAGCCGGGCTGGTACTCAATGCGGGAAGAGCCCTCGCCCTTGCGCTTGTCCATGCCGGGATCGACGTGCGGCCGGTCTTCAAGCTGCGTGTGTGGGCCGACAACATTTCCCCTAATCGCGCGTTTTGGTGCCATAAAAAATTAGTGGAGAAAAGCGCTCTTTAACCCTTCTTCGCAAAAACGCGCGGGGGCGGCTATCCCGAAATCTTCGCCTTTACGAATTCCACGTCGTCTTTTGCGGTGGGCGTGCGCGAAATTATGTGCCTCGCCGTCGCCTCAAGCGCGCCGCTTGACGGGTTGCGCTTTCCAGCGATGACAAGAAGCAGGTTTTCGCCAAGCAAAAACTCTTTTTTCAGAGCAAGCACCGTGGACACATCAACGGTGAGCGTGGGGATTCCCAAAAGTTCAAGCGCGGTTTTCCCGAAAAACGCGGTGCGCACCGTCGCCGTCCCGTCGTCAAGCTCGGCATTCAAAATCAAAAGCTCCCTGTAATCCACCGAGCCGCACGAAGGGCAGACGATAGTTTCGGTTTCCGCGCCTGCTTTGGGTTCTTCCAAGCCGCCAGCGTTTTCCAGTTGTTCCAGCCTCGTTTCAGGCAAGGGTTCGGTGCCCTCCGCAAGGCCGCCTGCCGGGCCCGCGGTTGCCTGCAGCGGCTTTGGTATTGTCACGTTGCAGTTTTTGCACTTCAAAATCGTTTTTCCCTCGTAGATTTCCGCAAGCCTCGCGCTTGCGATGCACTCCTTGCCGTCCTCTATTTCCGAAAGAAGCTTTCTCGGATAAGTTTCCTGCCAGATTTTTTCCTTTTCGGCCAAACCGTGGTTTGCCGGGTGCAGCACGACGTGGCCCTTCCAGCCCACCTGTATTTCAACTTCGCCGTCGCGGCCGGGCTTGCATTGCCCGCTTTCGATTTTAACCGCGTCCCCGACCTTCGCCCGGTGCGCCAAATCAGCGTTCTTGTCCCAAAGCACAAGCCTAAGCTGCTTTGAGCCGTCGGACACAAGGAAGCTTGCCACCTTGCCCTTTTTCCCATCTTGCTTGGAAAACTCCTTTTCTTCGCCGATTTTCAGCACGCGGGCATAAGCGTCGAATTCAACGTCCTGCGCGGACACGTCCGCGAGCCTTTTGACCGCAATTTCCGCGCGGGGGATTTTCAAAGCCAGTCCGGTTTGGCCGCCCTGCAAATCGTTTTCCTTGAAAGGGGTTATGCGGGTGACAAGCGCGGAGTGCAGTTCGAGGGGCACGGCGGTGCGCACGTTTGCGTCCGCGATTTCAAGCAAATCGTTGCGCTCGATTTTCCCGTTTTCGACCAAATCGACGTCCTGGTTCCACAGCACGAGCGTGGCGGCGCCGGTTTCGTCGGCAATGGAAACGTTGCACACCCTGCCCTTGCGCTTTTCGGTTTCAAACGCCTTGGGCGCGAAAATGTTTTTCACGCGCACGAAAACGTTCGCACGCCCGCCAACCACGGTCAGCGAGGAGAGGTTGGAAAAATCCACCGGCTTTTCCTCTTCCCGCACGTCAACCCCGCACTCGCGCGCGATTATTTTGAGCGCGGACTCTTCCGACAGAAGGCCGGCGAACTCGTCGCGCTTTTTGCGGATGCGCGCGGCTATCTCCGTTTGGCTTGTGCCGGTTTGCACTATTTTTTCGATAAGTTCGTGCGAGGTCGCGCTGGCCGTGCTTGCTGGCTCGGCGCCTTCGGCCGAATTTTCCAAAAAACCCACCTTTTTTAAGAACTCAAAAAGCCTAAAAGTCGCAATGGGAGTGCCTTGGAATATTTGGGGAAAGCAAGGTTAAATAACGTTTTACGGAGTAAAAAACAAAGAAGCATTGTACAAGGTGGATTTTCATGATGAACGTTTTGCCCCAGGGAAAAGTCGAGCGCGGGGTCGACGTCCGCCCCGCTTCCCGAGTCGGTGATCAAAACGTGCGAGCCGTGGTAGCGCGCGGCGAGCGCGCAGGCGTATGCAAGGTCCGGGCGTTCGCGTGGCACCAAGTTCGCATTTCCAATCCAGCCAACGGTGCGGCCGGGCTCTAGCACCACGTAGCAGGTGGGAATGGCCTCGATGCCCATTTTTTCCACCATGGGCGCGCCCTGTATTTGCGCGGTTGAAAGCCAGTAAACGTCGCGCGAGTTGAGCATGTACATGAAGTACGTTGCGTCCGCGTATGGCGTGAGGCCGGAAATGTTTCCGGGGAACAGAACAACGGGAATGCTTACTTCCTCCTTTATCATGCGCGCGGTCTCGTCAAGCCGCGTTCCCTGCGCGCCGATGCTGCCGCCAAGCAAAATGACGTCCGCGCCCTGCTCGTAGCTTTCCTTGGCGATTGCGACGCCTTTTTCCAAAAAGCACTTGTCGGGGTCGATCAAGGAGAAGAGCATGGCGCCCTCCTTTTCCAGTTTTTCCTCTTCCCGCACGTCAACCCCGCACTCGCGCGCGATTATTTTGAGCGCGGACTCTTCCGACAGAAGGCCGGCGAACTCGTCGCGCTTTTTGCGGATGC
>DAHXMR010000212.1 GCA_027371655.1 Microcaldota archaeon | reverse complement strand
CACTCCGGTCGTTATTTCGTCGGCAAAGCACGTGTTTTCGCAGCATTGTTGTCCTTTTCCTCCGCAGGGCTCGTCGCACTTGCCCGTTGTGGGGTTGAGGTTGCATCTGCGTTCTTCTGTGAGTGTTCCGTAGTCGGCGTATGTATAGCGGTGGAGGATGCTGGCTTGCACTCCGCCGTTTCCGGTGTCTGCGATTAGGGCGTAGATTGTTGCGGAGGAGGGTATTGAGAGCGCGTTTTTGGCCGCGGTCTTGTTCGTTTGGGAAAGCAGGGTTTGGTAGGCGGATGAAATTCCGTTTTTGACCGCCGCGTTTTGCATTGGGCGCGTGCTTCCGGTTGCGAAGTTGGCTTGGGCTTGGGCGATTACCGCGCTTTTCACTTCGGAGGCGATCCACGCGTTTTGCGAGGAGGTTACCGTTGTCGTTCCAATGGCCGCTGTTTGCACCGGGAGTTGTATGTTGTTTGAAACGAAGGTTCCGGCTTGGGCTTTGGGGAAGCGTGTGAGTGCGAACGTTCCGGTTTCGGGCTGCTTGTATTCTGTTGTTATTGCGGTTTGCCCGTCGTGCCGTGGAGCGCATCCGGGGCAGCCTATTTTGAATTGCATGGTTTCGGTTGGCGCAAGTTTCAATCCGTCGCCGTCGGCGGCGAAGAAGGGGCAGGTTCCGCGCGTTCCAAGCGCGAGGACGAAGGAGTACTCGGTTTTTGGCGCGATGTCGAACGGTTTTGCCATTGCCTCCCCGCTCCAGTTGTGCGCGGAGAAGCAGTTCGCGTCGTAGGAGAGGAACGTGGAGTTGGCCCAGTTGCCAAGCTCGTTTTTCACCTTGACTTCGGCCGCTGTCGCGGGGATGAGGGGCGACATCGGGAGCGCGATTTTGTCGGTGACGGCGTAGATTCCGGTCGAGTTTATGAGGTAGTCTATTGACGGGAGCTTGGTTTCGGATGCTTTTGCCGCGGTGATTGTTTTCGTGCACTCCGCTTTTTCGCCCAATGGCAGGTCGAGGCTTGCGGTCGCGGTGTATTGGCCGGGGTTTTGGTACGAGCAGGTTGCAGTGATGCGGTTGTCGACAAGCGTGTAGGGCTGGCCCGGCGAGTTTTGGTCGCAGTAGAGCGTGGCAAGGGGCGCGGTTGGCTGCGGAGTGCCCGGAGGTGCCGGTTCTGCAACGGGGTTTGTATTGCAGATTCCGAAATCCGCGCACATCCGCGGGTTTGCGGTTGGATGCGTTTGTTCGGCGGATGGCGGTTGTTGCTGTGCGTCTACAAGTTCCTTTGGCAGGTTGTGGAATTCGGTCGTCACGCTTATTTCAAGGGGCGCGGTTCCGGCGTCCACGTCGGGGATGATTTCGCAGTACGCGTCGGTTCTTGGCTTGCAGTTGTAGTACGGTATTGTGTGGGATACCGCGAAGCCGTCGCTTTGGGACGAGGAAATCGTTATGTTGCAGGCGGTGGGGGTTGAAGGCGGCGTGATTGTGATGTCCCTTTGCTCGCCTGCATTTAGGCTGGGAATGAGGTATTTGTGGGTGCTGGCGTCGTCGCTTATGTCGTTGCCCGCGCCTTGCAGTTCATTGAAGCAGTTTGCGGGGGCGGAAATCGACACGGTTCCGCTGTCGTCGTATTGCGCGTTTGGTTTGAGGTATTTTATCGAGAGCGCGGCGTTTTCGTTGCACGGGGAGAGGAACTGGTTTGTTTGCAGGAAGTCGCGTTTGGTTATTTCGGTTGCGTTGAAGCCGGTGTCGGGGCCCGCGAATGCGGTGACGTTGAGGAAGCCGCGTTGCAGGGGCGGGTTGGACAAGTTGAGGGTGTAGGTGCTGGTGTCCTTGGAGGCGTCCCTTGCCGCCTGTATGGGCGGGTTGGCGTAGGTGTAGAACGCTTGCACGAACGCGTTTGGTATGGGCACGCCGTTTTTGTTTGTCAAGGTGGCGGCGACCGTGGCGGGCTCTCCCACGTAGACTTGCGCGGGGACGAGCTTGATTACCAGGGGGTTGTATCCTTCGACGTTTATCCTTGGCTGGATGGTTTTTTCGTAGCTTGTGGCCGAAAGCGTTATTTCAATGTAGCCGGGCGAGAATCCGGTCGCGTGCAGGGCGGTCGTTTCGGTGTCGAAGCCGAATTCGTTGCCGCTTGTCCTTATCGCGGTTATTTCCTTGTTTTCGTTCCCCTGCGTGAACGATGCCCCCGCGTTGAATGGGTTGGGCGCGGAGAAGTTGAAGTGCGGGCTTGCGGTGGCCAGAAGCTGCACGTTGCCCGCGAGGCTTTGGCGCTGGCGCACGCGGATGCTCGTGTTGAATTTCGAGTCAAGCGTTGTCGTGAACCCGGGCGCGTATTCGCCGGTTTCGTTGGTGAATTTCACGGAAATGCACGCGTTCGCGTCGCAGAACGTGCCTTCGAAAAGCGGAAGCACGTATTCCGTTGCGTTCACCGCGCAGTTGTCCGTGTCGTAGTAGCCGTCCGGCGGGCTGCGCTCGTAGGACTGCGTGATGGTGGAGTAGGAATAGACGCGGTATTTGATTGACAGGTTTTTCTCGATTGCCTGGGACACGCTTTCCGCCCGCACGGTGAACGGTATCTTGAACACGCTCATGTTGGTGGGCATGCCTGCGGGGTATTCTATTTTCGCGCTCTTGCAAGGCTTGTCGTCGGTGCACGCGGAAACGTCGGCGTCGTCAACGCACAGCCCGCCCGAGTTGATTTCGCTTTTGCGGTTTATGGACGCGGGCGCGATTCCGCTGGTCGCGTTGCGGGGGTACGAGAAGTCGCCTGCGATGTAGAAGTCGCTTTGGTCCGCCCTGCCGTCGCCGCCCAGCTGCACGTAGAAGCCGCCCTGGTTTCCGGACATGTTTGATGGATAGTTGACGTTGAATACCGCCACGTATTTTTTGCCGCGGTCCACGCTGGTCACCACGTTCGTCTCGTCGCCTTCCTCGTAGACCTTTGACAATTTGACGTACAGGAAGTCCTTGAACTCCACGGGAACGAGGTCGATTTCTACCGGCTTGTCGAAAGTGCCGAGGCTTTGTTCGGGCGCAAGCGCCTGGAAGTCGCCTGCGTGCGCGGAGGGCACGTACCCCTGGGCGGTTCCCGCCAGCTGGAATTTCTTTCCCGCCTCAATTTGGAACGAGCACGGCGCGTCGATGGACGTGTTGCACGACGCGATTACCGAGCCGTTTTCGGACAACGCGCTCACCAATCCGTCAACGCGTTTTCCGAACACGTCGTCGACGATTATCGCGGTAACGTTGCCGCGGCCGGGGTCGAGGGTGATGGTGACGTTTGCGGACTGGTTTGCCGAAAGCGTGAATGCCGGCGTTGCGCCGTGCCTGCTGCCCTTTTCGGCAATCGCGAAGATGCGGGTTCCGGCGGGGACGGAGTCGAAGAACGCCGCGCCGTTCAAGTTGGTTTTCTTCCCGGGAATCCCAAGGGGCATTTGCTCCAAATCGTTTTCAATCTTGACGGTCGCGTCCGGTTCGGGCGTTCCCTGCAAGGACAATACTTTCGCAAGGATGGTGGCGGAATTTGAGGAATTTGCCGCGTATAATTTTACGCTCTTATAGTCGCCCGCCTTGGCGCCGGGCACAAGCGAGGGCAAATAGCCCTGTGCGAAAACGGTCGCCAGATACTGCGTGGAATTGGAGACTTCGAACGTGTTTTTGCCGTCGTCGCCCGAGGTTTTTTCCTGCAAAAAGTTTTTGGAAACCGCCTCGTAAAGCGAGGCCTTCGCGCCCGCGACCGCTTCGCCCGTTGCCGCATCAACCGCTTGGATTATCAGCGTGCCCAGGGAGGCGGTGCGGGGGGAGAGGGTTACCGCGATTTTTTTGGAGTCCTTGTCCAAAACGGTGGCATTCGAGCGCGTGATTTCCGCGTACTTGGCCTTGTCCCCGGGGTTCGCCGGGCTTGCCACCACGTAAACATGGCTTCCGAAGTCCAAAAGGAAAGACGTTTGGCCCGAGCCACCCGTGCTTGAACTTTGGATTTCCTCGTCGGTTTCATCCGAGTAAACCGAAACTATCGCGTCCACCGGCTGGTTCTGCGCGTTCCTGACCTGCACGATGAGTTCCGCGCTTTTTCCCTTGTTGCCGTCGGAAACCGCGTCGAGCTGGATTTCGTAGGGCTCCTTGTGCGAAAAGAATATGGTTTGCCGCTCCGAGGGCGCGAATCCCGGCTTTGACGCCTCAAGCGCCAGCTGCGAATTCTTGCCGTCGTAATCTATCTTCGCCAATCCCAGGGCGTCCGTGTACTTGGTGCCCAAAAGCACGCCCGCAACGTCGTAGTAATCTATTTTAACCTCGCTTAGGGGGACCAAATGCGAGTCGAAAACGCGCACGCGGATGGAATTCACGTCGGCAGGCGTGGTATTCGCCGCCTGCATCGAAAACGTTTCGGTCTTCGCCGCCGCCTCAAGCGCCACCTGTTTTTCAAGGCTGGCAAGGCCCGGCTTGCTTGCGGTTGCCTTCACCGTCTTTCCGTATGGCAGGTTTCGGAAAACAGCCTTCCCGTCCCTGCCCGTAATCTGCAGCAACGCTTGGCCGCCCGGAACCTCCAGCGAAACGTTCGCGAAGTTAACCGGGTTCTTTCCGTAGTAAACCAGTGCCGTGAGGTCCGCCCTCGTGGGCGTGGTGTAATAATTGTACGCGGCAAACGCGCCCGCGAACAAAAGCAAAAGCCCAAGCAATGCGACCGGAAAAGAAGGAATCCCCCGTGATTCGATGGGTTCGACGAAATATTTTATAAGCGGAATGCCAAGCTTGTCCAGGAACTCGACTAATGAATAGTATATGTCCTCGAAACCCAAGTAAACGTCCTGAAGCAAACCCGCCATTTCCAAACAAAACCCGCGCCCGCCTTTCCGGAGGCAAAAACACTATGATTCATACTAGTCGAAAAGCGCATAAAAAGCGTTTAGTTAGGGCGCAAAATGGCAGGGAAGAGCGCGGTCCGCCAAACAACAGCGCCAAACGCGAAGGCATGCAAGGTGGGTCTAAACAATGCCGCGCAAGTCGCCAATTCGGCTTATTACGAAATCGGGCTTCGCCTGCAAAAGCATTTTTTCATCCTGCGCCCCGTACGTAACGGCGCAGGTTTTCGCGCCCGCGTCCTTTCCCATTTCAACGTCGTAAACAGTGTCGCCGACAACAAGCGCGTCTTCCGCCCGCATCCCGGTTTCGGAAAGGATTTTTTGCACCATGTCTCCAGAGGGTTTTTTGCGGGCAACCATATCCTGCGTGGCAACCGCGGAAAAGAACGCGTGCAGTTCCAACGCATCAAGCATTGCGTTGAGCCCTTTTTGGCTTTTGCTGGTTGCAATTGCAAGGATTTTTCCCTCCGCCTTCAAGTTTTCCAGCGTTTCCCGCACTCCGGGGTACAACCTGGCACTTTTGGGGGCTTCAAGGTAAATCTCGCGGTAATCGGCGGCAATTTTTGCGACTTGCCTTTCACTTGCCGCTTTGGCGATTATTGAAAGCATTTGCTCCAAAGTCAGCCCGACCAAGGGCCGCAGCTTCTTGTGCGAAACCGCGGGAAAACCGTTTTCCGCCAAAGCCCGGTTCATCGTGGACCAAATAAGCGCACTCGTGTCCGCAAGCGTACCGTCGAAATCGAAAACGATGAGTTTGAAGCCCATGGTTCAACCGCCATTCCAGGGAACTATGATTTTTATTCTTCCCCTTTCTTTTAAGTTTCGGGGGGTTGACTTGTTTATCTCTGAAAAAAAGCCGGTGGTGTTTTCAGTTTCTGCGGTAATGGGCCACCGCAGGAATGACCGCAACCTAGTTCTATCGAAATGGAAGTCCCGCTGCGTCAAAGCCGGCGAGATTCATGAGATACTATCTGCCGCGGATTTTTCAGGAGATTCGTCCCAGGTTTTAAACAATTTCGCTTATCTGGGGTTTTTTGAGGTACTTACGGGGGGTGTTCTCGAAGTTGGAGATAATATTGCAGGGAAATCGGTGTCTGGTGAAATAATAGGTTTTGATGAGGCACACATGCCTAATCACTTGAATATCCTGCTTCGCTGCAAGGGCGACAAAACCGGTGAGGAGCTAGGCTTGGTCTTGGGCCAGAAATTCACGGCTAAAAAAGCTTAGATTCGAATACCTTTGCGAGCCAGGGTGTTTTTGAAGTCTGGCGAAAGTTCGCTAGCGTCTATTTTAACGTCCAAAACGACCGGCCCGTCTGCGTGAAGCGCGGAACGAATGCCGTCTGGCACTTCGCTTTTGCGGTCGATTGCAATGGCTTGCGCGCCAAGCGCCTCCGAAAGCCTGCAAAAGTCTATTGCCGAAAAACTCGGGATGGCGCTGCGTTTGTAAACATATTGCTCGTGCAGTTGAAGCAAGCCCAAAGCGCTATTGTTGAATATTATCTGTACGAACGGTATGCCGTGGCGTTTTGCAGCCTCAAGTTCTTCTGCGCTGAACATAAAGCCGCCGTCCCCCGCCAGGGACACGACCGGGTCGTTTGGAGCGCCTATTTTTGCGCCAATCGCGGCCGGAAGCGCAAAGCCAATCATGCCCGTACCGCGGCCGGCTATAAACCGCCGCCCTGTTCCATTGGCATTCCAGCAGGCGCCCGCCCATCCGCTTGATACGCTTCCGTCTGCGACCAGAATCGTGTTTTTAGGCGCGAGCCGCTGGAGTTCCCTGATAACCGTCTGCGGTTTTATTGATGTTCCCGGGTATTCGCAGCTTTTTTCAAAAGAATCGAGCCACGCCTTCTTAAGTTCGGCAATCCTAGTTCGCGCATTGCCAGCCGTGGGATTAGTTGCGGCGGCAACCATTTTTTTGAGAATTTTTTTTATGTCGCCACGAATTCGGGTGGCGCGCGGATAGTTGTTCGCCAATTCTTTTTCATCAATGTCCACGCGGATTACGCTTGGCTCGTTTTTGATGAGCGTCCATCTGTTAGTGGCTTTTTCGCCAAGCTTGCTCCCCAGCACCAGCACGCAATCTGAGGAAGAGACGTATATGTTGGCAAACGGGCGCCCCTTTCCGCCAACTACTCCGAGACTTAGCGGGTGGTCTTCCGGCAAGCAGCCTTTTCCTGTAAGGGTGGTTGCTACGGGGATTCCCAGTGTTTCGCAAAGGCCTTTTAGTTCTCGCTCCGCCCCAGACAAAAAGACGCCCCCGCCAGCCAGTATTGCCGGCTTTTTTGAAGATGCCAGCGCAGAGGCCGCGGCGCGTATTAGTTTGTCCGGCGCGTTTTCCACTACAGGGTCTATTGGACCGCCCCGTTCGTACCCCGAGTTTTTTCCAAACAAGTCATATGTTATCTCTAGAAGTACCGGCCGGGGCCGGTTTTTGCGCGCCTCCCGGTACGCGTTATGTGTAGTTTTTGCTGCGGTTTCGGCATCCGCCACCAAGAATTGCGCTTTGGTGATTGGCGACAGTAGCCCGGCTTGGTCCAGCTCGCTAGTGGGCCATCGTCCACGTTTATCGAGCGGCGTGCTGCTTACGACCGCTAAAACCGGGCTTGAACTATTGTATGCCTCAAGAAGGGCTGGGCAGAGAAACGGGACGCCCATTCCTGCGGGGGCATCGCAAACTCCGGTTTTCCCGGTTATTCTCGCATATGCATCGGCCATGTGGGCGGCGCAGCGTTCGTCCCTTGCCAAAAAATGGAATACGCCGGCATCTTCCATTGCGTTGTATAGCGGAAGCGTGGTTTCGCCTGGGAAACCAAACCAGTGCGTGGTTCCGTTCTCCTGCAATGCTTTGACAACGGCGTGTTCTGTAAGCACGTATTATCCCCTTCTTTGCGGCGACAGGAGCTTCCTGAGCAGCTGCAAAGGTTTAGGCGCACGTGTTGTTCCTAGTGGGGGATTAAGGCTTTTCAGGAAAAAGTCGGGTTTAGCCTTTGCAAGCTCTCTTTTGGTTTGAAGCCCGTGAGTAACGACCGCGGTTTTCATTCCTGCCCTTTTTCCGGCAGCCACGTCTTCCGCCATATCGCCAACGTATATGCAGTCTGCGGGAACCACGCCAAGTTTTTTAGTCGCCGCCAGGATGCCATCGGGGGCTGGTTTCAGAGCGGTTGTATGTTCTGCAGTAACAACGCAGTCAAACAAATGGCCTATCCCAAGCAAGTCGAGTTCCTCGGCAATCCTCCAGGTCTTCCCGCTTGAAACCAATGCGGTTTTGAATCCGTTTTTTTTCAAGTGCTCTAACAGCTCTCTTGCGTGGGGGTAAAGCGAAATCTCATTTTGCCGCTTTCGGTAGGCGTCAAGCCACCGTTCGTCTGCAACCCGGCGTTCACTGGGGGTTAGCCCCAGTTTGTTGTATAGCTCCAAGTGATTCCGGCCGAAAAAAGCGTTGAACTTGCGGCGGGAAAGCGTTCCCTTGCCCATTTCACGGAACACTTGGCGATATATGTCGTAGGTTAGGCCTATAGTGTTGCTTAGGGTTCCGTCCCAGTCGAAGATATAGCCGCGAACCATGGTTTACATCACAGTGGAATGAACTGGCGCGGATAAACCGTTTTCGGTCTTATTCCGCCAGTAAGGTTCACCATAACCACTTCATCGGCGTCTATTTCACCGGCTTGCCGCATTTTGACCAGGCCCGCCAAGGCTACGCCCGATGCGGGGCAGCAGGCGAGGTTTTCTTCCCGCAACATGTGCATTGCGCGTATTATTGCGGTTCTGTTGACGCTCTCCATCTTTCCGCCGGTATCAATTACCAGTTCGCGGATGATGGGATACGTGTTCACGGGATTGCCTCGGAGAATGGCTTTGGCTATGCCCCGTGGGTTTTCAAAAAGGTGGTGCTGTTTGATGCTCTCGCTGTTTTCCCTCCACGCGAGCACCATCGGGTTGCACGTGTCCTGCTGTATGCAGCCAAGCTTGGGAATTTTATCCACAAGCCCCAGTTCGCGCAGTTCGCAAGCGGCCTTATGCGTCCCAACTACGCCCATTGAACTGCTTGTTGCCTGAAAGTACCAGTCGGGGGACGTTTTCATCTGTTCTGCCGCCTCGGCAAACGCCATTTTCAACCCCTCGCGCCGGCCAGGGTTGAAAAAACCGCCCTCGGCGGTTATCTTGTTTGCAACGGCAAACGAATTTGCCACAGAGCACGCTTTTACGAAGTCTCCTGAAATTTTGTATGTTCGAATGTTGTCGCGCAACCTGAAGTTAAGGCGGCGCGGCGAACCGTGATATATTAAATGCATTTTAAATTCAGGATACTTGGTTACGCCGTACGCGTATGAAGTTCCGGTATTTCCGGTGCTTGAGAGGGCGAATTCGAATATCCCGTTTTCAAAAAGGTAGGAAAGGGACACCGTCGCCATGCGGTCTTTCGTGGAGTTAGTGGGATTTGCGCCCTCATATTTCAAGTAAAGGTTTTTCAGGCCCAGTTTTTTGCCTATTTTCTTCGAGTGAATAAGGGGCGTCCCCCCGTCGCCAAGCCACTTGAGGTTTTTTTCGTCTTTTACCGGAAGGATGTCAAAGTAGCGGCGATACGTATTTTCAGATTTTTTAAGTTGTACCCGCGAGAGATCGTAGAAAACGTCTATTGCCCCGTTGCACTTTCGGCATTTAGTTGAAAAGCCCGCGTGCTCCTGGCCGCAGGATCGGCACCGTTGCACATACTTTTCGCCAGCGTCCAAATTTGTTCCAGTCATGAGCCGGTTCAAGAGGGCGTTCATTCAGATTTCCCCCTCCGAACCGATGCCTGACGGGTATGCGCATAAAACCCGCGATAATCTCGATTAAGCACCTTTGTTGTGCGAAGTTCCCGCTTTTTTATCCCATTAAGGCATTCGAGTGAACAGCAACTGGGCATTTTTTCGAGGATGCTAGTAGACCACACGGGGGCACGCCCTTCAAGGGAATTTCTGCAAAAGCTGCATTTTTCCATTTTTTTCATCGCCTGCGAGTTTCAGATTTATTCTAACTAGGTCGGTTCCCCTTCAAGGGCGCCGGCTAGCTCACCGTCGGAACGAGGTCGTTTTCCTTTCGGCTTCAACAGCGTAAAGCGTTTCTTTTGCGAGGGCAAAGCCGTGCTGTGCGACTTGTTTTTTGATGCTTTTTTCGAGTTCCCCGATGCACGCGTCCAGGCAGGCCTCGTCGACAAGGTGGAACACGGAATCCGCCTTTTTCCGCGCCTTCTTCAAAACCAGTTCCGCGTCTTCCGCGGTTTTGATCAGCGTTTGGATTTCGATTTTCCTGCAGTCGGTTTTGAACCCCAAGCGCTCGAATTCCTGCCGCAACTGTTTCACCCTCGGGTAGTGCAGCAAGTCTTTTTCCATCAAAAGCGGAACGTGCTCGTAGTAAATGTTGGAATAATCCCCCCGGTCCCCCGTGATTACTAGGACTTTGCCTTTTTGGGAGGTTATACGGTTGCAGCGTAGCACGAACTGGCGCCAGTTCATCAAGTGGATAGAATTAATTGCCAAAACCAGGTCGAAGCCGCGGGCGGGCAGGTCGGTTGAAAAAAAGTCGCCGTGCGTCCAGTGTGCGTTTGGAAATTTTTGTTGGGAGCATGAGACCATTTCCTTTGAGACGTCAACGCCCGAAAGGCGGATGTTGGGGAATTGTTCTGCAAGGGGAATCGAATGCGCGCCCGTGCCGCAGCCAACATCGAGCACGCGCACGGGCATTGGCCCAAAGCTTTTCACAACGCTGCAGGCGGAATTGAGAATCTCTTGGCTTGCCGGGCAGCACTCGTCGAAAACTTGTGCCGCGGAATCGAACACTGCCGAGGCGGTCCTCATGAAACGGCGCCAACTCCGAAAAAGGGGAAATGGCTGGAGGCTGAAAAACCCAAGGAGGCAACAACGCTAGAATTAGAGCCGGGCCCGCCCCCGCCAATTCCAAACTCCACAAAACGAGGATGCGAAATCCCGCAAAAAACAGGAACAAAACGCGCCGCACAACCGGCAGCGCGCACTCTGCCTGAAACTAAAAACCCACAAACGCCTCGGACGTCTTGCATACCTATTATGGCGCTTCAAGGAGAATAAATCAACACGGTAGAACAAGAATCAACTAAAAGTTGATTTCGCGATTTGCGGGTTTCTCGAAAATCGGGTTTAGGTGGTATTTTAAATACGTTTTAGGTGTATCTTAGTGGTGTTTTTAGTGGAAACTGTTGCGCGGTTCGAGGGCGTTGTTGAACTGGTTTTGAACAAGCTCGTCTCCATGGGCTACTTCCGCACGCGCACCGAAGCGCTGCGCGCGGGAATCCTCGAGCTTGGCAAGGAATACTCCCTGCTTGGCAGCCAGAAGGAAATGGAGGACGAGCTTGCCGTGCGCAAAATGCAGAAAATTTCGGACGAAATCGATGCGGGAAAGCGCAAGCTAGCCCCCCTGGCAACCGTGCTGAAAAAAGCGGGAATCAAAAAAAGCGATACGTAAATGCCGTATGCAGTAGTGCTTGAAACCTGCGCCGAAAGAATGTTCCTTAAATTGGGCAAGTCAGTGCGCACCAGCATCTCGAAAAAACTGCTTCAAATGCAGCGCGACGACCTCCGCCCGCGGCACCTGGAGCACGGCAATCCATTCTTCGTGGAAAGCCGGTATTCGAGGCAAAAATTGTAGTTTTCCGAAGCGGTTATAAGCTTGAAAACGCGCTAACAATTCTTGAGGCAAATGTGGCATGATGGTTCTTGGGGCGTCTGATGGCCGTTTTGTTCAGAAGTCGGTTAAAGTGAGGCCCGTGCGGGCTTCCATTTTTACGCAGGCGCAGCGCACGCGCGGCAGCCTTTCCAGCGCGATTCCGAATGAGGGTGTGCGGAATAGTTGGCACGCGATCAAGGGTGAAGCCTTGTTCTATGGTTTGGATAATATGCATATGGGCACGCTGAAATTGGGCTACAACCTGATGCGCCATGGTTACATTCCTGACTCGGAGTTCAGAAATATTCCGAAAAGGGCGCATTTGATGCAGGCGTTTGCCACGGAGCTCAAAGGGCGTGGCATAGATCCCGACAAGCTTTGCCCGAAAAAAACGTTTGAAAAGCTTTTTGACCCCAAATCTGAGCAAAACGGCGAATCAACTGAAAAGCTCTCGATGTACCGCACGAAGGACCTTGACCATATTCCGTCCAAACAGGAACTTGCGGAATTCATGCGCGAGGACGAAAAGTCGTGGAACGTCATAGACAATGGCAAAAGCGATCTCCGCACAGTGCACGCGCGTTCCCAAGGGCTTTACGCTTGGGTGAACCGTAACGCGAGAAAAGTCATACTCGGCAAGCTGGTTTCAGGCGCGGCAAGCAAGACCGAACGCCAACTGCTTCTTCAACAGCTTTCGCGCATTCCCGAGGACAACATTCTCGGCGGAAAGCAGAAAGTGATATCGGGCCTTCGCACGGGGGATGTGAAGCAGGTGAGGGATGCCTTTGTTGAAGCGTTCTACCGGAACGAATTCGGTGAAAAACCCGCCACGGCCAAACCGTTTTCCAGAAAGCAAAAACTTGCGCTAATGGCACTTGGCACAGGCGTCGGGGCAGCAGGAATGCTGGGCGTGCTACAAAAAGGAAAACTCCTAAACGCAGTCCAAGAACACTTCAAAGAACAGCCCGCAATCGAACAAACCACCGAGCAAGAACAGCAAGGGCAAAGGGAAGAAACCCAGACTGCGACAACCGAACGGCAAGGTTCCGACTCAACGCCGATAACTGAAGATCTACAAGTGGTAAGAAAAATGCTACAGGACAACAGCAAACAAATTTACCCAAATAGTGTTGCGCCAAAATCAGACATCAGTACGTCGTTTTTCATACTTGGCAATGCCGATGCAATTAACGATTCGAATATAATTACAAAAGCAGAGACTCGGATTCAGCTGTATGAAATGAAAGCTAATCTTACCCCGCAGCAAAAGGAGAATTACGAAAAATTGAAAGCGCTTACGGGTATAATTAAAAAAACAAAAGAACTCGTAAGTAATACCGAACTTTCCGATTTGGAAGCGGAGGTTAGGTCGAAGTCGGGAGCAGATTACGAAATTAATGTTCGGAGTGTTTCGAAAACTGATTCCTTGAGTTCGGCGATTGAGGATTATGACTCGATGAATTAGGTGTCTTTAAGTAGCGCTGGTGCATTTGCCATTGTTGCCTGTGCAAGTGCCGATATTATTCGTTATACAAATAGCGTCTGAACTACAGGTTGTTTTCGAGTCGCCCGAGCAGGCTTTTTGGAATTGTCCTGAGCAGCAGTCTGCTTCTACTCCTGATTTGGGTTGGCTGTCTGCGGAGTATCCGCATCTGTTGTCGGATGTTTTGCATTGTCCTCCGCTTGTTGCTGGTTGGCACCAGTCTGTTTTGTCTTGGAATATTGAGCTGCCTAGGGGTACGCGGCATATGCCGTCCCAGAAAATCATTCCGTCTGCGCAGCTTGTTTGTATTCCTGTTGTTGAAGTTGCAGTGGAATATTGGCTACTAGTAATCGCGCCCTGAAACAGTGTATTGTCTTTCTGACGTTGTTCCGGCGTATCACTTTTCACAAAAGAGTTTGGATTCGTCGATGCAAGGTAATCCAGGTATTTAGAGCCCGCGGTCCCATCCAGTACCGCATTTTTAAGCTCTTGATAGTTTTGCCAAGGTCCATTCATTTGGGCAACAGCCTTGTCTGCTGCTTGTCCTAGTGTGGGTTGTGCTTGTGCGGGGTCGCATCCTACCGGTACGCCTGCGTTTGTAAGGCATTGGGGGCTGCACCAGGTTGCCAAGTCGTTCGGGGTGCAGGGGTTTCCGAAGCCTCCGCTTGTG
>DAHXMR010000189.1 GCA_027371655.1 Microcaldota archaeon | reverse complement strand
GCCTCGCGGTTTTTGGAATTGTACGACGAGGAATTCCAAAACGAGCCGTACCGCAAGGGCATTTGCACGCTTGCTCCACTTGACTTTGCCGACAGCACTTCCCCCGAAAAAGTGTGCGAACAGGTGCGCGGAGTTGTTTCCGCGCTTCTGCAAAAGGGCAGGTTCCCCCTGGTTTTGGGCGGCGAGCACTCGATTTCTGCGGGCACGGTGAAGGCATTTTCCGAAAAATTCGGCAATGATTTGAGCGTGCTTCACCTGGACGCGCACGCGGACTTGCGCGACGAATACGAGTTCTCCCGATTTTCCCACGCATGCTCCCTGCGCAGGATGCGGGATTCCTGCAAAAGCACGGTGTCCATGGGCGTGCGCTCGCTTTCCGCGGAGGAAGCGGATTTCATCAAGCGCGAAAAAATCCCCGTGTTCTTCAAGAAGCAAATCAGCGACGGCGCCGCGGGAATGAAGGCGGTTGCGAAAGAGATCCTGCCCCTTTTGAAAAAAAACGTTTTCGTCTCAATAGACTTCGATGCGTTCGACCCCGCGGAGATGCCCGCGGTGGGCACGCCGGAGCCCAACGGCCTGCATTTTGCCGACGCGGTTTTGCTCCTATCCGAGGTCGCCAAAAAAAAGAGGATTGTTGGCGCGGCTTTGGTGGAGCTTGCGCCGATTGCGGGATTTGAGGCGCCCAACTTTTTCGCCGCAAGGCTTGCATACAAGATTTTTGCGCTGGCGGGCGGTTATCCAAAACGCATTAATTAGGCGGGTTCGTTGTAACTTTCATTCAAATTTGCGGGAAAAATTGCAATTTCGGGAGGCTGGTTTGCAAATGGGCGCTTCGGGAACTTATGGTCGGCGGGACAGGAAGGACTACCGCGGGGATTACAACAAGGGCGCGGTCGACAAAAGCGTGCACCAGATACCCGTTCGCGTGGGCGAGGAATACGGCGTGAAGATAGGCAAGGTTTCAAGCCAGGGCCTTGGCGTCGCGCAGATAAAGAATTTCCTCATACTGGTTACCGGCGCGAAAAAGGGCGAAAAGCACTTGGTGCGCATAACCAAGGTGATGGGCAAGCACGCCGAGGCGAAACTTGCCTGAAAAAAAGGTTTTAAAAGCAGGAAAAAGCATAATCCTGCCGTAATAATTACTGCCTAGTAGTTACATTTCGTGGTAGCCTGTTTGGCTTTGGGGCTTGTGGGGGTTTTGCGTCTTGCGCGTTTCCGGGTTTTCACGTTCCGCTCTTTTCTCCCTGGTTCTTCTTGCGGCAATGTTTTCATCCCTCGCCTCCGCGTGCACCCGGGACTCGCAGTGCGATTGCCGCACCGCTTCGGGTTATGCGCTGGTATGCGATGCCGCCAATCCCTTCGGCAGGTGCGACTCGTCCGGCGTTTGCGTTTATTGCACGGACGGGCTTGACAACGACCGCTCGGGAGCGCGCGACTGCCAGGAGCCCGGCTATTGCCCCGCGTCCCGTTATGTCGCCTGCGGTGCGGGCGAGTACGCGGTGTGCCGCGCCGGCGAGGCGTCTTACGGACCGTCGAATGCCCTGAAATGGACTGCCGGATGGGAGTGCAGGCTTGCGCCTACCCCGATTCCGACTTCCACGCCCACTCCGCTTCCGCCCACGCCGACCACGACTTACGTTCCGCCTTTGCCCCCGTCCTGTTCGCTTTCGGTCTCCCCGGATTCGGTCGTAGCCGGCGGCAGGATTCAAATCACTGCGGCTTATTCCGACCTGCTGCAGCAGCCGGACTTTGCGATAATCAACTGCGGGAACGGAAGGTTCACCGCCGCGTACAACTGCATCGGAACTTCGGGCTCG
Source organism: Microcaldota archaeon (assembly GCA_027371655.1). The sequence continues at coordinate 18,933 of DAHXMR010000189.1, read as the reverse complement.
TGCTCGGCGTATTGTTATTACCCCTATTCGGGATCGTTCATCTCAAGCACGCAAGTGGGCCCCGAGGGAGCAAGCGTTTCCTGCGGGACTGCGGAGGTTTCGGCCTCCGAGCCCCCGTCCTCGTGCGGAAACGGGATTTGCGAAAGCGGTGAAACCCAGGCATCCTGCCCCGCGGACTGCGGCGTTCCTTACTTCTGCGGCGACGGAATCTGCAACAACGGCGAAACACAGCTGACCTGCCCCGCGGACTGCGGCACGCCCACGGCCCCCTGCGCCGACGGAACCCCCGATGGCCAGTGCTCCTTGACCAAACCGCTTTACTGCGAAAACGGCCTGCTCCGCGAGCGCGCAAGCCTCTGCGGCTGCCCCCCGGGAATGATGCTCCAAGGCGAATCGTGCGCGAGCCAGAAAATTTGCAGCGACGGAACTCCCGCGGGCTCGTGCTCGCTTTCAAAGCCGTATTTCTGCAACGCGGACGGCACGCTTTCCAAAAAATCCTCCGTGTGCGGCTGCCCCCAAAACACGATTCCCCTCGGGGACGACTGCGTCGACCAGGCGTCGTGCAGCTTCCTCGAAGTGACGGCGGACCAGTCCAGGGCCGTTGCAAAGGGGACTGGCGCAACATACCTGATAACGATGCACAACAAGGGAACCGCGGGCTTCGCGACAAGGCTTTCGGCATCGTCCCAGGACGCCGACCTGCAATTCTCCGATTCGATAGTGAACCTTCTGCCGAACCAGACCAGCAACGTGATGCTTTACGCGTTCACCGCCAACACCCTTCCCGGAACCTACGCGATTCCCCTGGAAGTGTCCACTTCAAGCTGCAAGAACAGCTACCCGCTTTCCCTGCAGGTGACCGCGGCAAACGACACTTCGGAATACGGCACGGACTGCTGCAGGCCCCTTTCGAAATTCCGCGCCTCGATATCCCCCGCGACCTGGCAGTTCCTGCGCCCCGGCGGGCAGGCGCAATACAACATCCTTTTGCAAAACGACAACGACCAGGCCCTGTTTGCAAACGTTTACTCCATAGACAACCCGTTTGAAAAAAGCACGCAATACTCGGAAAGCGGAGTGCAGGTGGGAGCCCATTCAAGCAAGGCAATCCGGGCCACGGTCACCGTGCCCCCCGGAACCCCGGGAAACGTTTTTGACGCGCTTTTCGCCGCAAAACTCGGAGCGCCCTGCTGCACGAAAAACATTCCACTGCCCGCGAAAATAAGCGTGTTCGCGCCCACAGCAAGCCTGCAAATACTCAAGGAACCCCTCGCCGCATGCACCAGCGTCCCCCAAAACGGAAACGCCACGTTCGAAATAGGTATCAAAAACACCGGCGAACAACAGGGCTCGTTCCAATTCTCGCTCGCCTCGCCCCTTGCCGAATCCGGCGCGGTGCAACCCGCATTCAAGCTCCTCGAACTCAAGGCGGGCGAGGCGGCGTTCTACAACGTCTCGATTTTCCCCGGCCGCACGCCGGAGGGCGTCTATGCCTACACGCTTGAAGCGGATTTGGGCCAATACGCGCTGCTCAAGCGCGAATACTGCTTCCAAGTCCAGCCCTCCTCGAACCTCGAAATAACGCCGCCGGACTCGATATCGCTTCCACTCAACTCCACCCGCGCGTTCGCGTTCCAGGCGACCAACACCGGGACCGTTTCCGAAACGTACTACCTTGAAACCCTCCCCGTGGCCGGCCTTGCGATTTCCCTCGAGCCCCGCGCGTTCCAGCTAGGCCCCGGCGAAACCAAAAACATTTCAATGATACTCACCGCACGCGCAAACGCCTACATTGGAACCGTGCAAATCCCGTTCAACGCGCGCTCGACGAACGCAAGCCTTGCCGCAACCTTCCTCGCGGAAATAACGCGGCCGCCCGCACAGGCACAGCAAACCGCCTTCATCGAAATCCAGCAATCGCAATTCAAGGCAATAGAAGGCATCCCCGCCATATTCTCGGTCAAAGTAGCGAACCGCCACAAGAACCAGACGATTCCCCAAGTCCAGCTCTCGCTGCAGGGAATGCCCGCGGACTGGTTCGAAACCGACGCGCCCCGCGACATCGCCCCCAACAGCGTTTCGGAATTCCGCGTCAAAATCAACGTCTCGCAAAACAACGCCCAATACTACCCGCTTGCGATAACCGCGTCAAGCGAAGCGGAATTCGCCACCGCAAACTCCTCGCTTGAAATAAGCCGGCCCAAGAAAGCCCTCGACTACTCCTACACCCTCGCGCCCCAAGCGGAAGGCGACTCGGTGAAGGAAGTGGTCCTCACGCTCACCGTCAAAAACAAGGGGAACATAGCCGCACAAAACGTCAAGCCCTCGCTCCCCGCCGAACTCGAAGGCGTGGTGATGGACGCCCAGCCCTCATCGCTCTCGCTTGCCCCCGGAGAATCGCAGCAAATGAAAATTTCCGTGCGCCCGACAACCGAGTCAACCGCATCCCAGACAATACCCCTCACCCTCAAAAGCGCGGACGGAACCGCCAGCACGCAGCCCGTGGAAATCCCAAGCCTCACGAGCCGCCGCCCCGCCGCAACCGCGAAAATAGACGAGTCCACCTGGAAAGTCGCCGCAATAATCGGCCTCCTCGTCCTCATCTTCGCAATACTCGCCCGCGGAGACAACCCCCGCAGGTAAAAAACAAAAAAAGAAAAACGGGGGCATGCAGCAGGCATTTAATAATTTGACCGCCTAAAAACAACCATCCCAAAACCGGAAGCCTAATTCTTTTTTGGGCCTGTAGATCAGCGGTAGATCGCCACGTTCGCAACGTGGAGGCCGCGGGTTCAAATCCCGCCGGGTCCATTCCGAGAACGCGGGGACACCGCCTCGCAAAACGAGTCGCGGTTTCCCCCCATTCTACGGGTACTCTGACCCCTTCCACTACTTTATCGCTACATACTGGTAGAACTCGGCATTCTCGTCAAAGCCGGGCGCGTAGTCCGAAAACCGCTCCACTTCCCCGAAGCCAGCCTCCCTGAGGTGGGACAGAAGCTCGCCGCGCTTGAACGGGTAAAAGGACAGGGACGCACAGTCCCCGTTTTCGTGCTCGTATTTCATCACTATTCTTTCTTCGGATATTTCGACCGGTTGCGCGCGCACGCGGCTTCCGCAGTAAACAAATTTCCCCCGCCCGTTCAGTTTCCCCCCAAGCGCAGCATCCCTGTTGGACAGGATGCGCGGCGAATTCCGCTCGTCTATCACAAGAACCCCGCCTTTGCGGAGGATTTTCAAGAAACCCCGCAAAGCCGCCCTCCTGTCGCCGGCGTCGAAGAGGCAGCCGAACGAGTTTCCGCAAAGCACGATTGCGTCAAACGAGTTTTCTTCGAACTTTTCCCCGAACTCGCGCCAATCAAAGCCAGAAAAATCCAAGCCCACCTTTTCGCGTTCGCAATTGGCGCGCAAAACCTTCGAGAATTCCGCGCTCTGCTCGTTTGCCAAAACCGAAAAGCCGAGCTTCGAGAGGTGCACTGCGTCGCACCCGTCGCCGGATGCCGCGTCCAGCACCCGGTTGCAACCGTGGGCGCGCAAGGCGTTTTCAAGAAAGCCGTTTTCGCCCGCCCTGCGCTTTTCCCAGTCGACGAAATCCGCCCAAATCCCCGAAAGCACGGGCGACTCGTACTCCCCGCAAGTGTCAGCCATACTACATTAGGCCGATTCTGCACTATTATCGTTTATTTACAAAAATCAATACAAAACAATAAAAACATATGATAAATTATTATTTTGTTTTGAAATGGTGGAATTGGACAAGAGGGACTTCGCGGTCTTGCGCGCCCTTGATTTGGATGCCCGCGCCGGGTTGGCTGAAATCGCGCGTTCCGCTCGCCTGAGCAAGAGCGCGGTTTCCCAGCGCATCGCAAGCCTCAAGCGCGATGGAATCGTCGAGGGCTATTACGCGATAATAGACTCCTCGCGCCTTGGTTACTTGAGCTTCCGCGTTTACCTTAAATTCTACCGCGCGGGCCCCCGGAAGGAAAAGGAATTGCTAGGTTTCCTTTTCGGCGAGCCTTGCGTGTGGTGGCTCGGCCGCATCCACGGGAAGTGGGACGCGGGCTTCGTGGTCTGGAGCAGGGGCTTGCGCGATTTCGAAGATTTTTGGAAAAAATTTTTGCGCAATTTCAGGCAAATAATAGGCGATTATTCGGTTTGCCCGTACTTGCGTTTGAGGCACTACTCTTCTTCGCTTGGGCAAAAGGAAGGCGCAAAAGAGGCGGGCGTGGTGGGCGGAGGAAATATTGCGGATTTGGACGATTCGGACCGCGCGCTTTTGAAAACCGTTTCCACAAACGCGGGGGACTCGGCGGTGGCGCTTGCGCAAAAAACCGGCCTCACGCCCGCAATCGTCGCCTACCGCTTGAAGCGGCTTGAAAAAACTGGCGTCATTCAAAGCTTCAGGGCGAAAATAAACTGGGAAAAACTCGGATACTCGCTTTACAAGCTTGAATTCAGGCTTGACGACCTGTCCAAGCTTGGGGAGCTGCGGGGTTTTGCCGAAAGCCTGCCCGGCCTTTCGTACATCGACGAAACCGTTGGCGGCGCGGACTTCGAGCCCGACTTTTACCTCCAATCCGAAAATGAGCTTGAAGGCATTTTGGAGAAATTCAAGGAAAAATTCCACGCTTCGATACGGCAGGTTGACTATGTAGTATATTCAAAGGAATTGAAGTACGCGTATTTCCCGGACTGATCCTTCAAAAAATCATCTTTGCTTTTTTGGGAAAAAAGCGTCGTAAACGTCTTTTGCGAACTGGTCGGGTTTCTCCTCGTAGCCCGCGAACCCCCGCTTGGCCTCTTGTTTTAATCCGTCGGGAGAGGCATTCTGCTTAGGCGCGTTGGCGGCAAGCCTGGCTTTCAAGGAATTCACTTGCCAAGCGTTGGCAGGCTTGTAAAATTCGCCCAGCGCGGAGTGGGCGGCATTTATTTCCTTCATTTTTTCTTCGACCCGCCCCCGGTTTTCGGGGGGATGCAGGTCGGGGTGATATGCCCTCGAAAGCTGCCGATAGGTCTTTTTGAGTTCCGCTTGGCTTGCGGGAAACTTCAGCCCCAGGGTTTTATGGTGCCCCAAAACCTCTTCTTCGGAAAACAGCCGTTCCATAAACATTAAATGCCATTTCCCGCTTTTATTGATACCGTGGGTGGTTTTCTTGGGACGAAGCGGGCTTGAACGGGTTTTGAAGCAGGACACGCATAGCCTGCTTATGAGCTCGGATCCCATCAAAGCAGATCCGAAAAATGTAAGGGCCGTGGCAGAAAAGCTTGGCTTGAAAGTGCACGTCAACGCCCCGTTTTTGATGTTTCCCGACTCGGTTCGCCCGCTTGTTCCGAAAGGAATGTTCCAAGCGGAGCATGAGGAGTATTTCCCAAAAAAATCAGCTTTCCTGCTTTACGTTGATGGCAACCAAACCGCAACCGGCAAGGGTTTTTACGCTCTTAACTCGCTTAAGGAGGATTTGGAAGAGAAATTGAACTTGCGGATGCTGCCCCTTTTCTCGGGGAACGAGCGGGGGCACCACATAGTCGCAATTTACCCCAAGGGAAAGGAAAAGTTGGAGCCATTTTTGGGAGAAATCCTTTCGCTTGCAAAAAAAAGCAAGTTCAATCCGTCTGAAGTCACCTTTTGTGAAGACTTCCCGACAACGGCAAGGCTGACGCCCCAGCACGTCGTCCGCGTTTCGGGCCCCTCGGAAATAATCCAAAAAATGAAGGATGCGATGGAACCCAAGCAACATGCCTGGGAAGATCCGCGGGGAGTAATACTAAAAGAACGCATAGTGGACTTGCGCAGGCTGCAAAGCCGCTAAAGGCTAGACGCTCATCTTCTCGTATTCGTCCAGCTCCCCGCTTGTGATGCTGCACCCGGACTCCTTGAGGGCGTACAGCGCGGAGTGGAACGCTTCGTTCTCTGATTCCCCGTATTCCTTGAAGAACCCGCGCTTTGCGGCGACCGCCAGCGCCTCCGAGGAGCGCAGCACGAACAAATTGCGCGTCATCTTGCGGAAAAGCGCAAGGTTGCCGTCGTCCACCGCGATTTTCGAGCCGTACTCGCCTTCCATCAGTTCCGCGAGCTTGTAGGGGTTCTCGATCAAAAGCCGCGTGGTCTTCTCGTCGATGAGCAATGCCTTTGCGCCCACTCCCTCGAAAAGCGCGATGCACTCCGCCTCGCCCTCGTGCACTATTTTCAGCGTTTTGCCGTTTGCCGCAAAAATTCCGTTGGCAGCTTCAAGCACTTCCGAGGTTTTTTGCGCAAGGTCCGGAATCGTTGCCAATTCAAGCACTCCCGAGTCCAGCGTCTGCTTCAGGCGCACGGCGGAAAACTGGTATTTGCGGATGTGCATCGGGTTGCTCACGATCTCCGCGCGCACCCCCGGCGGCACAACAAAGCGCGCCCCCCGGCTCTTCAGGAACCGAAGCGCGCCGATGTTGCACGTGTCCGAAAAGGAAATCAGCGGGCTCGAATCGCAAACAATAGTGTTTTCCAAGGCAAAAACCCGTTTCAGTTGAACAATTCGTCGGCGGCCTGAAGCCTTTTCTTCAAGTCCACGGTCTTGTATTTTTCGGAAAGCGTGGTCTGGCCGATGTAATTCGAAAGCTCCTTCTTGTCCACCCGCCCCAACTCCGCGGCCGTGCCAAGCGAGCCGCCGTGCGCGTAAATCTGCGTGGCGGCCTTGATGCGCGCCTTGTCCACCACGTTCACCACGAAGCGGCCCAAGGTCTTGCTCAATCCCTGCAGCCCCGCGACCGAGGAATCCAAATCCTTCGCGAATTCCTCCTCGCGCCCCGCCTCAAGCGCCGAAGCCGCGCGTTCAAGAAGCGCGTCCAATTCAAGGATCAGTTTTTTCCACTCGTTGCTCTGCGAGATGTAAGGCTTTTCGAAAAACTTCGCGCAGGCGTAGGCAATCACGCTTATTTCGATGAACCGCTCGTCCTCGCGCAAAAAAGCCGTGCCCGCACTCTCGCCCCCCAGCTCCTTCAGCTGCGAAATCGCTCCCCGCGAAAGCAATTCGCGCAAAAGCGTTGCGCGCTCGAGCAATTCGGAATTCGACATCTCTTATTCGGGCCTCCCAAACAGAGCAATTAGGCAAAAGCGATTAAAAACGAGTCGCTGCAATCCGCTTCGCACGTAAATACTTTAAAACAGCGGTCGTTTTGAGTATATCATGTCTGGAATTTCAGCGCATATATTCCGTTCTGCCGCGTTTCGAAGCGTAGTAAAAGAAGCAATCACCTTCTTTGAAAACACGCCCGTTATGCCATTGCCGCCACGCTCTAAGTTTGAAGGGACGGGCGCGTACGCTATTTACTACCGAGGGCAGTTCGAGCCGTATCTTCCACTCCAAAAGTTGCCTGTTTGTCCTATTTACGTTGGTAAGGCGGTCCCGGAGGGATGGCGGCAGGGCCGAAAGACGGATAGCGAAGCCACCGAACTGTTTTCGCGCCTTAATCAGCACGCTAACAGCATTTCTCAAGTAAACAATCTCGATCTTAAGGATTTTACCTGCCGATTTATGATACTCGCTGGAGTCGAAGGGGATCTTGTTGTTCCAGTCGAAGCAGAGCTAATTCGAAAGTACCGGCCCCTTTGGAACAGTGTGGTTGATGGCTTTGGAAATCACGATCCCGGGAAGGGTCGCTATGAACAAAGCAAGTCGGAGTGGGACGTTTTGCATCCTGGAAGAGACTGGGCAAAGCGTTTGAACGGGCCAAGACCTAAGCTAACAATAATCAAAAAGAACATAGGTTTATTTTTTAGATAGCCTAATCGGCGCGCAGTTCAACTACTGCTTCATAGAGATTGGCGTCTTTTTTTGCTTCGCCGATGCGAATGCTCGAGTGAATAATACTGTCTCCAGCTCGTTTGCTTCGAGGAACGTGGATTTCAACAAGCGTGAGTCCGGCTAGTTCCGCAATCTGGCCGAAGAAAACATCGGTTGGAACAGGTATTCCTTGGATTATGTTGTTTCCGATCACAATGTTCGCAGTTCCGCCTTTCTTTAGGCAATAGTTCATTCCTTCAGCAAAGCGGTAACAATCGTTTAGGTATGCGACAACATAATTGGCCCAACCCGGCCCGCCGTACGATTTGTTCACGTTGTTAGTGGCGCGAATTTCTTCGATACACGCTTCAATGCGTCCATCGTCTGTGGAAAATGTTAGCTCTAATAGGGGCCCTTGACGAACCGTTTGCCAATATTTTCCAAAGCTTCCAGTTTCCAGCGGTTTAAGGTCTTCGGGGTTTTCGGCATAATTCAGCCAATAGAGCTGGGGTCTGGTGTTCCGAATATAGTGGTAGTTATTGAGGTAGGGCGGTGAGGTCAGAAGCAAATCCACTGAGCCTTTTTTGAGATATTTTTCATAGTTGAAAAAGGAATCACAAATAACCTTCGCCTTGCCAATCGACACGGTTTCAGCTAATTTTTTGGCATAAACGACATCTTCGAGCATAACTTCTAATTTATCGATAATGGCTCCAGCCACGTCGTAGTCCTCGATGTCGGCTTTGCCTGCGCTTTTCCTTTGACCCAAGCTTGGCTCGTAAGAATAGTTGGAATATTGCACCATCGTAGCACCAAAAGCCAAACGGAAGAATTCGCGGATTTTTTCATCGGTTATTTCGTCGATAAATTTCTTAGCTATAAGCACCTTTCTCAGCACTAGCGGGCTGTAAAATTCCCCCTTGGTTTTGAAACCGGACGGTGCAGAACCAACGAAATCATCGCCGGCTAGTTTCCGGGCGTAATATTTTTTTAATTTCTTAATCTCCGAGTCAAAAGCGTTCGTATCTAGTTGATTAGCAATGACCTTTGTTTTTGAAGCTAAAGCCGCGTATGGGTTAATTTCGAATCCGATAGCATTATGCCCCCGGTAAATCGCAGATAATAGTGTTGTTCCAACTCCACAAAACGGATCTAGAACGGTTTTACCCGGCTCGTCAAGATATTTGTCAATTGCACTTTCTACGAATTCGTTAGAATAGCCAGCTATCCACGGGACCCAGCGATGAATGGGGGTTTTCTTGTTCTTGGCAAAATTTGGATCGCTAAAGCTCGCTTTTGGTGCGTTTATCTGAACTATCTGTTCCATTTTTCTCATACATTTGAGCCTATTGTCCCTTTAAAGGGGAATGGAAGTTCATTTCCGCTGAACAACCTGCTGGGCTCTTTCCATGCAGTACGCAGGCTCCTTGCAAATAATCCTAAAAATTAGTGGAAGTGGGGGTGCGTAAAGTTTATATATGAAGAATTAGTATCATGATTAAATCATGATGCATTTGATTGCCGTCATGATTGTTGCGCGAACGGTTTTTTTCCTTCGGCGCAACTGTCGGAAAGCATTTGCACAAAGTCAATATTTAAACGTCGTGGTTTGGGGTGCCGAAGCCTGTTGAAGAGCCTGTGAAAACAGAGTTCGAGCAGGTCGCCGGCGAGTTCGAGGAATTCCGCGAACAGATGAAGAACCCGCTTGTGGTCGGCGCGATGCTGCACAAGCTTTCCGAGGAAAGAAGCTCGGCAAACCTCGTGTTGAAGGAAATAAACGCGAAATTGGACCGCCTGCTTGCGCTGGAAGACAGGATTTCCGCGCTTGAATCGCAGGTGGCGCCGCAGAAACCCAAGGAGGCAAAACCGCTCTTGTCGGAAACCGACGGGGCAATAATGCAGCTTGTGAAAAAGCAGGGCAAGGCGTGCGCGGAAGACGTGCAGAAAGCGCTCAAATACAAGGGCGCCAACGCCGCATGCAGCCGCCTAAGCAGGCTGTTCCAGCAGGGATTGCTTGAGAAAAAGCAGGCCGGGAAGAAGGTGTATTACCTTCCCAAAAACCCGGCAGGATAAGGGGAAGTTTTGCAGAAGCCAGAAAAGTGAAAATCCAGGAAGGCAAAATTCAGGAAAAACCCACCAGAAAAATCACAGAATTCATGCTGAATAGCTCCTTTTTCAAGGAGCCGTTCAACCCACCTCCACAAAAAAACTTTGCCGGGCGCCCTCACCAAGTGTCCCGGCCTCTTTCTTTTTCCAAATTTTCCCGTTTTTGAATAAAAATGTTTAAAAGCAAGTTTGCGGATTCTCTTCCTAACCCACAGAATCCAAAGCAGGATCTTTTTGGATTTTTTCAAACAACGAGGTGTCCCACCGACAATGGTATTGAAATCAGAGGCCAACTGTCCGCGCTGCTTCACGAAGACGGACTACATCTATCCCCTCACCTACGACAAGAACTCGGGCAAATTCACGTGCACGCACGACCCGAGCCACGTGTTCGTCGAAGACGAGCGTGGCTACCTGAAGTCAAAGGCTTGAACTTAGAATACGTTTGTAGCAAACTAGACTAACGGCAAACCGTTTTTATCGAAAGCGCTTTTTTCTTTGCGCTTCACTTTTTCTTTCAGCGATTACGAGGGCGGCATTTGCCAGCCTTCGGAGGAGTAGCCCGTGAGGGAAGCCAGGCACACCGCGGCGGCGATGCCGATGAACGCGCCAAGGCCCCATGCGGGAAGAAGAAGCACTGCAAGCGCGAGGCTGATGCACGCCGCGATGTAGGAAACCGCCGCGTTCCTCGTGTTATTCCGGATGCTCCCCATTCTCGCTTTTCCCCCTAATCTTCTTTCTTCAGTTTTCCGGTTAAAAAACGTTCCCCGCGCCCGCTGCGGGGGCGGGTTCGCTGAACGGCCGCGGTCCGCGGAACGCCGTTCAGCGGAAGCGGGGTGTCGGCTTTTCTTTATATTTGCAAATTTCGCCTCTCTTTGCTGCGTCCGGATGCTTTCATGGCGGCCGGGTTCAATCCACAAAAAAAGATTTGCAGGCAAACCAAAAAAGGGAGAAGAAAAAATTTGCGGGAAGAATCGCGGAATTTTTCGTTTTTCACCATCCGCGCTTTTTTCCGCTTTTCCCCTTTTTCCTTGCAAAATATTTTTTGCGGCACAAAAAAGAGGTGTTTTGAAGTTGAAGTTCGACGTGTCAAGGCTTTCGTACGCGGAAATTTCCCGCGCAGTCTGCAGGCTTCCATACGCGGTTGAAAAAATCACCCTCGCAGGCGGCCGCGTTCTTCTCGAATTCGAAAACGCGCCAGTTCGCCCCCGCAGGCCAACCGCATTCGCGCCGATGCCCATTGCGGCAATGGAATTCTGCTGAAATTTTGTTTTTCTTTTTTCTTATACCTCAACTGCGGTTGAGGATTTGTGCGCGTCCCGCGCACAACGGCAAAGTTTTTGGAAAGGTGTGGGGAAGCAAATAAACAAACAACGGTTTTGAGGGGAAAAACCAGGGGGGAGTTGAAGAAAAAATGGTGGGCGTTTTGTTGCAGAGGTGGTCGAAAATGCAGGAAGAAGGAACAATCGGAGCGGATTCCGGGGAACTCGGGATTCGGGAGAAGAACAAGCCCCAGTTTTCAGTGAAAATGAAGGGCGGCGAAGGGTTCGTTGGCAGCGGGTGGCTCAACGACTCCAAGTTCGGCGGCAAATACGTTGCCGTAAAAGTGAACTCGGCAATCCCCGCGGGCTCGACGATATACGTCTCGCCCACGAAGGCAAACCCCGGGCTGTTGGGATAATTTTTCCCAAATGCGGGCACGGCGGGCAAATCCGGTTTCCGCTCTCATTGGCGTCAGCAAGACTCTTTTTGTTCAATCAGCTTTTGCCAGGCAAAATTGATTTACATTTACAAACATTTAAATTGTTGTTTTTGTAAATGTCTGCTTGGTGGTTTTGGTGGCTACTATGACGATAAACGTAGACGACGCCGTTGCACGGGATTTTCGCAATGCCGTTGCGGCCGTAATGGGCAAGGGGAAGGGCAAGCTTGGGCGGGCGGTAACTGACGCCCTTTCGAGTTGGACTTCGGCAAAAAGGGGGCGGAATCTTGAAAAACTGTTGAGCATAGCGAACAAGGGCTACAAGCTCGGAAAACTTCCCAGCAGGGATGAAATTCATCGGAGGTAGGGCGCGTTATGGATGAGTTTGCGGGCGGGCCCGCGGTTTTTTTGGATACCAATGTTTTGGTTTACGTCATTGACCACTCCGACGAAGAAAAGTGCGGCATTGCCAAGGATATTTTGTCGCGGGCGTTTGAAGGGAAATTTCCGGCGGTGGTTTCAAACCAAGTGCTTTCCGAAGCCTACACGACGCTTGCAAGGCGTAATGTTCCCGAAAAAGACGCCTTTGGCTTCGTTCAGGCCCTTTTGGATCCGGCGATTGGAAAATTCGATTATTCCACCAAAACCGTGATAGCGGCCGTGAAAATATCGCAACAAGCCAAAGTGCACTTCTGGGACGCGCTTATTGCGGCAACGATGCTGGAAAACGGCGTCTTTGAAATAATCACCGAGAACTGCAAGGACTTTGCAAAAATTCCCGGGATTCGCGCGAGAAGCCCGTTTGCGGCAAGGAAATAATCAGGCGCTTATTCCGCCCTGGTTTATCGTGGTTTCCGCGATTTCCGCGGAATCCTCGGCGATTGCGGCCACGGTGTCAAGCATTATTCCGTACTGGAACGGCGCCGCGTGCTTCAACAGCTCTTTTTCCAGCTCGTTGCGCTTTTTGAACAACTCCTGTTTCATCTCGATGACCGCGTTCGCGGCGTCTGTGTCGCGCTTCTGGAACGCCTGCAGCGCGCTTGAATACGTTTCGAACGCGTCGCGCGAGAGCGCGCTTATTTTTTTGAGCGCCATCGGGCTTTTTTTGGCATCCCGGGCCTCGCAGTAAAGCCTTGCAATCTTCGTGATTTTGTCGGCAATCCTCTCTATCAGGCGCACGATTATCGCGTAGCCCACGCAGTCGGATGCGGTCAGGCCGAGTTTTCTCAAAAGCGACGCGTCGCGCAGGGCGAGGTTAAGCTGCCTCAAGAGAAGGAAGCGCAGGCGGTCCACTTCGTCGTCGCGGGAAACCACGTTTTCGGCAAGGTCGCGGTCGTCTTTTTCAAGCGCTTTGAGCAAATCCTCGTAAAGCGTGCTTGTGATCAGGTGCGTGCGGTTCAGCGTTTTGGAAATGGAAAGGCCTTCCTGGGAGAAAAAGTCCTGGACCGTGATTTCGTTTTGGGTTTCCTCCACGGCCTCGACGCCGATGAGCCGCCTTGTCTCCGAAATAAGCGCCTTGCGCAGTTCCGATGAAAAGCGCGGTTTGCAGCAAACGCGGATTACCGTAAAGCCCGCCAAGTAGGCTGCGAGGAATTTGCGGCGCACGTGGTCGGCGTCGTCGTTTTCGCTTATATTGATGGCGCACTCCGCACGCCTTGCCCCGGCGGCCTTTGCCGCGCCAACGATGAGGCTTCCGTCGTTCTCCTCCAAAACCGAGAGCTCGGAGCCCTTGGAAATGCCGTAGCGCTTCACCCACTCCTTGGGAAGCGACACGGAGAGCGTTGACGTGCCTGTGAGCTGCACGCGCCGCAAGTTTGCCATAAGAACCAGTGTAATTACAATGCTTTGGCAAGCATATATTTTTTTGTTTTGTACTTATATCAAGCCAACAGAGTTTTATACTTTGAACTGCGGTTCAAAGATTTGTGAAATTTCATTAAAATTTCACAATCGGCGTTTTTCTTGGCTTGATATTGAGCGCGAGAGCGCTCAAATCTTCGGCCGCAGCCGAAGTATGATTACAAACCACGAAAAACATGCTTAAACCTTTCGTGGTTTGAAATATTTGGCGGTTTTGCAGTTTTTCCCGGCAAGGCACTCCCCGCACAGGGGGCTGCGCGCGCTGCACCGCCTCTTCGCGTGCTCGACAAGAAGCGCGTGGAACTCCTGGTACGTTTTCAGGTCGCAAGCGAGGTTTTTTTCAAAAAACATTTTCACTTCATCGTAATCCGCATCCGTTCCAACTAGCCCCATCCTTCCAAGGATGCGTTTGGTGTATGCATCAACGACAAAAGTTGGCGCCTTGTACGCGTACAACAACATCGAGTCCGCAGTCTCCGGCCCCACTCCCCAAACCGAAAGCAACTCTTCCCGCGAAGGCGTTCCCTTTCCAAGGGTTAGGTAAAAATTTGCAAAAATTTTGAGCTTCTTGGCCTTTTGGTTAAAGTACCCCGCGGGTTTGATTGCCCCCGCGAGCTCCGCCTGCGGCATTGCAATTATCTTTTTTGGGTCCAGCGCCCCGCGGTTCTTTAGAGCTTGAAGGGCTTTTTCTACTTGCACCCAACTCGTGTTCTGGGTGAGGATTGCACCCGCGCAAATCTCGAACTGTTCCCGCTTGTTGCGCGGAATCGAGTAATCCCCCGGATGATAGCCCTTGACCGAGCCCGTCTTTGTCGGGTTCGTTCCCTTGTAATCGAGCAATGGCCACCAGCCTTGGGGGCCGTATGCTGCATAAAGCTTTTCGTAAAACTTTTTCAAAAAAAGCGCAGGCTTCATTCAACTGCCCTCCGGGTTTTCCTTCAAGCCGCAACTCCTCGAATAGCAATACAGGTATTCCTGCGCCAACCCCGCATCCTTCCCCCATTTTTCCCTCGCAAAATCCGCAATATCTTTGTTTGTTTTCCCCCGGATTTGCTTTCCATACCAGCGCAGCATCGCCCGCCGAATCCACACGTCAACCGGAAACGCCTCGCCCTTGCCCAGAGAAAACAAAAGCACGCAATCCGCCACCTTATCCCCAATCCCGTCGTGCTTTACCAGCTCGCGCTTCGCGTTCTCGTAATCCATTTTCGCAAGCTTTTCCAATTCCCCCCTGTTTTTGGCAAACTTTTCCGCAAAACCCCCCACATAACGCGCCCGATAACCCAAACCACATTCCCTAAGCTCCTGCGCGCTTGCAGCGGCAAGCGCGGAAGGCGTTGGGAACAAGTAATACTCTTCTCCGAAAGCGCTAACCAGTTTTCCGAAGCGCTTTCGCAAATTGAAGAGCATTTTTTGTATGCGGGGGATGTTTGCGAATGTGGCGCAGATGAAGGAGGTGCCGCAAACGAATGGTTCTTGCCGTATGATGCGCAATCCTTGGGCGCAGGCGAGGGCTTTTTTCAGCGTCGCGTCCTTTGCAAGCGTTTTCCGCGCTTTTTCCAAGTCGAAGTCCAAGGAGAAGTAGTGCCTGATTTGCTTTTCCGAAACGCCTTGGAATTCAAGCGCGCCGTTTTCCTTTTGCCTTATGCGGCAGGGCTTGCCCGAAATTTCGCCGAGCCACCACTCCCCCCGCTTAAGCCATCCGAACACCTGCCCGCAGGCAAGCGAGCGCTCAAGGTCGAAAGAGCTTTTTGGAATTGGAATGTTTTTCATTTGCTTTTTTCAGTCAAGGCTGGCTTGGGGTTGTCGGGCCCAGCAAACCGCGGTTTTGCATTCGCATCCCGCGTATTTGGAAAGCGATTGCGCAAGGAACGCTGCGGCGTTTTCCACCTCGTTTTTGGGGATTTCTTCCGCGCCTTCCACGAAAAGCACGAAGCGCGTGGTGTTTTCGTCTATCTGGCAATCGGCGCAGTCGCGGTAGTTCCACTTGCGCGTGAGCACGCGTGCCTCGTCGGAGTAAATGGCTTCGCCTTGGTTTGTGCTTTCGGGTTCGCCCGAGCCGATTGGGGAGAACGGCTCTCCTTCTTTTGCGAACCGTATGCGGATGTCCCCCGAAATTTTGGACAAGTCGTATCCGCCCATTGGGAGCAGGAATTTTACGGATGCGAAGTTGTAGACATCGACGAGTGCGCTGATTTCCGGCAGCGCTTCGCCTTTGACTATGCGGCGGGCGAGTGCTTCGGCGGAAGAGCGCTTTTTGGTGGGGTCTTCGCCGAAAGAGCGGAACATTTTGCGCCATGCGCCAATGTGCGGGTTTTCCGCCAACGGCTTTTCGGCGAATGCTGTCCGCGTGCACTGTTCTATTGCGTTTTTCTCGTTTTTGAATTCCTGTTCTAGTTCGGGCGCGGCGAACGCGTTTTTTGCGCAGGTTCCGAAAACTGCTGCAACCGCGGTGTTGGGGTATTTTGCGGCTATCTCTGCCGATATGCTGAATTTCAAAAAATCTCCTCCTGCGTGTAAGCGGTATGTGCTTACTGCGTTTAGCGCAATCGCTTCTGTCAGAGCTCGTATTCCTTGACGATTTTTTTCTCTTCCCCGGTGACTGTCGCGATTATTCGTATGTAGTCCTGTATGCCGGAGGTGCGCAGCTTTTCCTTCAAGAGGTTGTCGATTTGGAAAATGCCCGCCGAGTTTGTCATCGTGATTTTTACGAGGATGGGTTTTCCGCTTTTTTGCGGTTGCAGTTCCACGCTTTTTATCGCCTGCGCTGACACGCTGTGGATGTTTATCGAGCCCGCGTTGAAGGGAATTGCCGAGCGGCCCTCGGTCATGTTCAGCGCATCGCCAACTTTCGCGCACCCTGCTTCCACGCTTTGCGCCTGCCTTTTCTCGTGCGAGGCAACGCAGTGCAGTATTTCCGTCTGCATTACGGCAAGCTCGGCGCCCTCGTATGCGGGGGAAAGCAGCTTTGGCAGGATTCCACAGGCCACGGTTACGCCGAAGTCCTCGTGCCCGTTGCGCTGCACGGTGTTGCCCAAGTCGTGCACCAGCGTGCCAAGAAACGTTACCACTTCGGCGTCGTCGTTGGTTTTGCGGTAATATTTCACCATGTCCGGCTTCACGCCGGCCGCAATCAGCATGCGCAGGAGCTTGAGCGCGATGTTTGCCGCGATTCTCGCGTGCGTGGGGCCGTGGTCGGAAAAGTTCATCCTGTCCATGAGCATGGTGTTGCTCGCGCGAAGCAATGCCTCAAGCTCCGTGCTCTGCTCGCATGCTTGGACAATCGCGGCGAGCTTCTGGTTTTTCTGCACTGGAATGTTGATTTCCATCCTTTTTTGCCCTCTTGAAAGCCCGTTATTTTGAACAATGCGCGCCTTTTTATTTGGGAACTTGCACAATAATCAACAGCGGAACTTCGTTTCGCACGAAAAAGGCTAATTTTTCGATCCAACGCAAAAGCAAGAGTTTATGCCCGCAAGGCTTAGGAATTCTCGCGGCAGGCCGAACTTCGGCCGCGCGTTTTTGTGCCTTGCAACATACGCGTTTTTGCCCGTAGCCAAAAACCAAATGCGCGGATTCCCGCGCCCAACGCCTCCAAGGCGGGTTTTTTCGGCTACTATCCGATTGGAAAATGGCCGGAAAAACAAAGGAGTTGGTAGAGTTTTGGAAAGTTTTGAAGAACTTAGGATCAGCCCGCGCATTTTGTCCGCGGTCAAGGAAATGGGATTCGTCAAGCCCACGCCCATCCAGGAGCAGACAATCCCGCTTTTGATGCAGGGCAGCGACATAATCGGCCAGGCGCAGACCGGGACCGGCAAGACCGCCGCGTTCGGCATCCCCATTCTCGAGGCAATCGACATACACCTGCCGGCAGTGCAGGCGCTTGTGCTTGTGCCAACCCGCGAGCTTGCGGTGCAGGTGGCAAACGAGCTTCGCAGCCTCGGAAAGCACTCCCAGGCGGGCATTTTGGAAGTTTACGGCGGCACCGACATCGAGCGCCAGGTCATGCACCTGCGCCAAGGCGCGCAGGTCGTAGTGAGCACGCCCGGCCGCCTCATCGACCTGTTCAAGCGCGGTTCCATCGACCTGAATTCCGTGCACATAGTCGTGCTGGACGAGGCGGACCGCATGCTTGACATGGGCTTCATCGACGACATGGAATTCATCCTGTCCCAGCTGCCGCAGGAGCGCCAGACCGCGCTTTTTTCGGCAACCATGCCCAAGCCCATCGTGGACCTCGCGGACAAATTCATGCTCTCCCCCGAATTCATCAAAGTCAGCGAAGACACGCTGACCGTCGAGGGCATAACGCAATTCTTCATGAGCCTCGACCCCCGCGACAGGCTCGACGCGCTTTGCACCATACTCAAGACGCGCTCGGCAAAGCTTTCCATAGTCTTCTGCCGCACCAAGCGCGGCGCCGACAATTTGGAATTGATTTTGCGCGACCGCGGATTCAAGGCGCTCTCATTGCACGGCAACCTCTCGCAGGCCCAGCGCGACAAGGTCATGCAGAAGTTCCGCGGAGGCGAAATAGACATCCTGGTTGCAACCGATTTGGCGGCCCGCGGCCTTGACATCGACGACGTTTCGCACATCATAAACTACAATCTCCCCGAGGACTCGATGCAGTACGTGCACCGCATAGGCCGCACCGGCCGCGCGGGAAGGCAGGGCGAGGCAATTTCCTTCGGCACCAACCTCGAGGAAATCCGCATGATAGAACAGTTCGCCATCGACTCCAACTCGCAGATAAACGAGCTTAAAATGGAAATCATGCGCGGATGGAAGCGCGGCCTCATGCAACAGGAACGCGGCGAAGACCGCTACCGCAGGGGTTACCGGCCCGACGGCCAAGGCGGCAGCGGCGGACGCAGCGGAGGCCGCGCAGGCTTCGGAGGCGGCAGGCCGCGTGGCGGCGCAGGACGCGGAGGCCCGCGCAGGGGCACCGGAGGCGGCGGCAGGCCGCACACCGAGCGCACCGGCGAGCACAACGCGCCCCGCTCGGAAGGCGGAGCAAGCGTGCACAAGCCCGGCAGGAAGAGCGGAGGCTTTGTCATGCCCAACAACCCGAGGCGCTTCTTCTGACCGCCCCAAGGGGGGACGCATTCCCCCCTTAGTGCGGTCTGTCGCCCAAACCCCCTTTGCGAGCGTTCTGCTCGCGCTTGAGGAGGAAAGGGCGAATACTTTTTTATTAGCCTCCGCCATTCCTAATCCTTTATGGCGCACCCTGTTTCCGTCGAAGACCAGTGGAACGCGCGCCTTGTTGCCGCGCGCAAGGCGACCCTGAAGGGAAAGCGCGTTTTCTGCGCGTTCAACATCGTTGTCGACCTCTTGAAATTCGTTTCCGGAAAAGAAATCTCCCAAAAAGCAGCCCTTGCGGGCGGGGCGGGCGCATCGGAAATATTGCGCAAGAGCAAAACCGCCCCGGCCACCGTGCAAAACTCGTCCGATTTCTTGTCCGCAATGGTTTTCCACATGCGGGCAGGCAAATCCGCGCAC
>DAHXMR010000185.1 GCA_027371655.1 Microcaldota archaeon | reverse complement strand
ATTATCATTACCGCGGAGCCAAGGCCGGGGAGGGCGACTGCGAATATGGTGTAGATGAGGACCCAGAGGTTGAGTTCGGCGGCGTAGTTGCGTATTTGCGTGCGCTGGCCGTGCGAGATTGACAGTATCATGGTTTCGAGGGCTTCTTCCACCGGGCTGCCGGCGCGCACGGCGGTGACAAGCTGGAGCGCGACCTGCTTTATGTACGCGGATTCCACGCGCAGTGCCATTTTTTCAAGTGCGTGCGCTTCGGTTTCGCCGGCTGAAATGTCGTTGACCACGGTTTCGAATTCGGCGGACACCGCGCCGTAGCCGCCTTTGGCGATGTTCGCCATGGCGTTGAAGAGGGGGACTCCGGAGCTCACCTGCAGCCTCATGTCCTTGAGGGCGAACACCAGGTTTTTGTCCACGCTTTCGCCGATTTTCACCACTTGCAGCCGGGGGTTGTAGAGGTAGAATGCGAGGATGAGGGCGAGCATTACAAGCGAGTTCGCCGCGGTTTGCGCCAGGAGGGGAAGGGCGGATGCTATTGCGCCGGCGGGCGTGGGCGCGTTTGCCGCATGGAAAAACACCCCCTGGCTCGCTTGGAAAACTGTTGCGAAAAGAAATATGGCCAGGGATGCGGCGATTGCGTTGAGTATGGCTTCGGCGGCGTATTCGCCTTCGGTTTGCTGCGAGCCGAGGTTTTTGAGGTCGTATTTTAGGCCGGGGGACGCGGAGGCGAGCCGGTAGCCCATGCCGATGAATTGGCGGCTTGCGTTGCGCGAGAATGCGCGGGGGAGGATGAAAAAAAAGCTTATCTGCTTTTGCACCTTTTTTCGCTTTTGAACAACCACGGGCTAAAGCCCGTGGCTTCGTTTGTGAAAGGTACGACCGCCACGGGTCGCACCTTTGCGGGTCGCTCCTCCCGGGTTAAAAACCCGCGGATTCTGCGGCCCGTGTTTGTTCATTGAAACCGGGAAAGCGTTTTTGGGAAACGGATGTTTTGGGGGCCCCTGGGATTTTTGCAGCGCTCAAAGCACGTCTTTGGGCAGCGCGTTTTCGCGGGCCGCCGCCACGGTCCTTGCGGGGTTCTTGTAGTATGCCCGCATTGCCTCGCCGACGCGGTCGGTGGTGTTTATTCCGTGCGCGTACATCCACGTGAGCACGTCCTGTTTTTCGAGCACGTCTTCCTGCATTTCCTTTACCGTCATTCCAGTGTGCATGCCCAGTTCCGAGAACACTCGCGTGCTTTCGCCGACGCGCTCGAACGAGTCCGTGCGGGGGTGCCAGCGGAAAAGCGGGTTGAGCCCCAGTTCCTTGGATTGCCCGCCCGCGGGGCTGACTTCGGATATTTCATAGGTGCGGCGGATGCCCTTGCGCCTGTCGCGGTATTGCACGATTATCACTTGCAGGGCTTCGAGTTCGGTGGGTGTGATGGAAATGGGGGGTTCGAGCATCCTGCGCAGGGCTTGTTTGGCGTTGTCGGCGTGGATTGTGGAATAGACGGCGTGGCCGGTGTGCATTGCCTCGAACAGGACTTCGGCTTCGGCCTGCCTGCGCACTTCGCCCATCACTATGCGGTCCGGCCTCATGCGCAGCGAGTTCACCATGAGGTCGAGCATCGAGACTTCGCCTTTGCCTTCGGGGTTGGGGCCGCGGGTGGCAAGGGATAGCCAGTTCCATTTCAAATAGGCGGGAAGCTGGAGTTCGCGGGTGTCCTCTATTGTTATCGTGCGGTGGGAACTTGGGATCATGGAGCAAAGGGTGTTCAGCGCGCTCGTCTTGCCGCTTGCGGTTCCTCCCGCGACCAGTATGTTGAGTTCGTATTGTATGCACAGCCAGATGAACGCGGCCATGTCCACGCTCATGGTGTTGAGCTTTGGGTCTATGAAGTTGGTTATGGTCCACGGGTTGCGCGCGAAGCGGCGTATGGTAATAGTGTTTCCCTCGGAGGATACGGGGAACAGGGTGGCGGACACGCGGTCGCCGCTTGGCAGCCACGCGTCCATGAGTGGGCGCAGCACGGTGATTTCGCGGCCTGACTTGCGCCCGATTTGGGAGGCGTAGTTGTAGATTTCCTCCTCCGATTTCATGAACGCGTTGGTTTTCATCCATCCGAACTTGCGGTGGTACACGGAGATTGGCGCGGCCGAGCTGTTGATTCCGACTTCCTCGAGGTTGTCGTCGGCCATGAGCAGTTCTATTTCGCCCAGGCCGTACATCGTGTGCATGAGCATTCCGGCGATGAGGGTTTTCTGGGGCGGCAAAAGTTCGGGCAGCCTGCGCTGTATCATTGAAAGGGAGGCGTTGAGGAAGCGGGCTTGCAGGATTTCCGCGCGCTTGGCATCGGTTATTTCCTCGGCCTCCACGGGGACCTCGCGCGCGAGCTCGTCGCGCAAATACGAGAGGAACGCCGAGGTGTACGGGCCCAGTTGCGGCTTGTTCATCCAGTACATGGGCCGCTCGTCTTCGGGCGAGTCGATGACGTGCACTATCACGGGGATGCTTGCGGAGAGGAACGCGCATTCGTAAAGCTGGTTGCCCGGCGGCTCTTCGGCTCTTTTCGATTCCCGCTTTTGCAAAAGCCGGATGCGCGATTTGGAAAAAACGTTGACGGGGTAGACAAGTTCGGCGATTCCGGCGTCGCGCAGCATTTTGCCGATTTCCTCAAGCCTGGATGGTGAAATGCCGAACTTTTTGGCGGCCTCGCCGGCCTCGGCTTCCATGCCGCGCTCGCCTTCGAGGCTGTGGCAAATGTCGTCTATGAACGTGTAAACGGTTTGGAACGCGTACTCCGGGGGGCATGCCGCGGCTTTTTGGGGCGAAGGCGGCTGCACGCCCGCGGCTTCCCCTTCCGAGGGCGCGGGCGCTTTTTCTTCCACGGGAATTTCCGGCGCGATTTGCAGGGGGGCAATGGTTTCTGCCGGGATGGGCGCGGTTTTTCCGGTTGCAAGGGATTGCGCGCGGGAGTAAATCGAGCGCATTTTCTGGCCCAGCAATTCGTCGGCGGGCCCGAAGTCCATCCTCCTGCCCTCGAGCCGCGCGCGTTTTTTGCGCACGCTGTGCTCGGCAAGCTCCTCGACAAGCGAGTTCACTTCGTCGTGGATTTGGGCGGAGTCGGCGTCAACCTTGCGGGCCTCTTCCCGGGAAAGGTCGCGCTTGCGCTTGTGCGCAAGGCGCAGCTGCTCGAAGACGTCGGACGCGGAAATTTCCGCCGGCTCCCGGTTTTTGGGGGTCGAAACCGCCAAACCCGCGCGCTGTGCGGAATCCGCGCTTCGTTGCTTGTTTTTGCCGGCCAACTTGATTGCCACCAATTCTGCAATTGTGTTTCATTTGCTTGAAACAAAAAGGTTTTGCATCGAGTAATTCAGGCTTGAAAGGTTGATGGAAACGGGAATCCACGCGGAAAACGCGCTTGCGGACTGCACTACCGCGTCCACGCGGGCAAGAAGCGAAATCACCGTGCTGCGCCCACTCATGGACGCGTGGCTGCCAAGCGGCGACCGCGTGTCCGCCACCCTGTTCCCCGTATCCTCCGAGGGAAACACTATTACCATA
>DAHXMR010000170.1 GCA_027371655.1 Microcaldota archaeon | reverse complement strand
GCATCGCCGTGTGCGCGGTCGCGTTCGTGTTCGCCTGGATGCTTGCAGAAACGCTTCCCGCCGCGGACAAGACCGCCCATGCGACGATAAGCGCGCTTGCAAAAACCGCGGCGCCCGTAAGTGCCATTGTTTTCTTCAGCTTGTGCTCTTGAGAGTGCTCCGTTTCCATCGAAAAACCACCTTGTATTGTAATGCTATTGTAACCTTTCTGTAAGTGTTTATATTGCCAAAGTTTTAAAGGTTTCTGGGGTGGGTTTGCCACATGATGGATTACGGCGTTTACAGCTGGGTTGTTGCGGCGGCGATTGTTGCCGCCGTGGTTTTCACGTTCAAGCTCTGGGAGGAGACCCGCGGGGAGCGCTACTGGCTCTTCTTCCTGGTCTCGGCGCTTGGAATGCTCGTGCACCATTCCATAGTGATTCCGATGAGCATGGGGCTTGTTTCCGAGAGTGACGCGAATTTGCTGTCCTTTGGCGGCGAACTTGTGGGCGCGCTTTCGCTTGCCTACGCGTCTTTCGGGCTGTGGTCGTCCATGCGGCACATACGCAAGCGCGTGGGCTGAATCCGGGTGCGCGCGCGATGAAATCGGTCCTGTTCTACTGGTCCAAGGGCGCCGAACTGCGCAGGCGGCTTGTGGCAACCATGGCAAAAGAATGCCGGGGAAAGCGGGCGTGCTATCTCTCCAAGCTTGCGGGCATTCTGGGCGTTTCGCACGTTGCGCTGAAAAAGCACGTCGACCTGCTTGTGGAAAACGGCTTCATAAAACATATGAACGAGGGCGGCAAGCCGGTTTTCCTCGAGCTCACCCCCGAGGGCAAAAAGCTCGCAAGGGAGTTTGCATGAATCGGCATCCGGCCGCACTCTCCCGTCAGCACTTGTTTTAAATTATGGGCGCCAAAACGTTCTTGCAACATTTTTGGTAATTTAAAATGCCCGGCAATTCTTTCGGCAAATTGTTTTCAATAACCTCGTTCGGCGAGTCTCACGGCGCTGCAATGGGCGTTGTCGTCGACGGCTGCC
>DAHXMR010000060.1 GCA_027371655.1 Microcaldota archaeon | reverse complement strand
GGCTCTTGAAAAGCGCGTGGTTGAGCGTGTGGAAAAGCGCGGCGAAAAGCCCCACTGCGGCCAAGGCGGGCATGTTCATCCCAAGCAAAAGAACGGACGCGCCCAATCCCAACAGGATGATTCCGATGTTCTCAATGCTGTGCATGGCAAGCATGCGCTTGAGGTCGTGCTCCAAAAGCGAATACAATACTCCCAACACCGCGGAAACCGCGCCCACAACGAGAAGGGCGATGCCCCACCAAAGCGGGGGCAGGACGCTTCCGACCTTTAGGAAGGAGAAAAGCACTATTACCAGCCCGTAAATTCCGGTCTTCAGCATCACGCCCGACATGAGCGCGGAAACGTTGCTTGGCGCGCGCGGGTGCGCAAGGGGAAGCCACATATGCAGCGGAATCATTCCCGCCTTTGCGCCGAAGCCCAAGAGCGCGAGCACGAAAATCGCGTCCGCGACAAACCGGGAGTAAGGCGCAAGGGCGAATGCCGCGAAATCGAAGGAGCCGCCGGTGGCACTCGCCAAGAGCAGGAACATCACAACCAGAAGAATCGCGGCAACGTGGGTGACCAAAAAATACGAAAAGCCGGCTTCAACCGAATGCTCGTCGCGGTGCTCGAGGGTGACCAAAAAGAACGACGAAAGCGCCATGAACTCCCAGGCGACCATGAAAAGCGCGGCGTTCTGGGACGCCACCACCATCACCATGGACAGCAGGAAAACGTTGTACAAAAAGCCGAACCAGCCGATGCTGTAGCCCTCGGACTCGGCCTCGTGCGAATAGGCAATTGAAAACACGGACGCGGCGAATCCCACGAAGGAAATGATGCACAAAAACAGCGCGGAAACCGCACTGGCCGTCCCGAACGAAAGCGTGCCAAGCTGGCCCAAACTAAGTATAATGAAATTTTCCGCGCCAAGGCCCAAAAGCGCGGAAATGCCCGCGAAAAAGGACAATGCGGATGCGAGGGCGGCAATGCCGAAAGCCAGATGCCGCGCGTGGCGGGGGCTGAAAAAGCCCGCGCAAAGCGAAACAAGCGCGCCAAGCAGAAAAACGGCAACGCCCAAAAATAGCAACGGATACTCCATGAAAAACCGGATCACTTCTTCTCTGAAAAAACAAAACTCCGCAAAACAAACCTACAAGAAGGAGGCAAAGCGCCCCATTTCAAACTTAGGCTGTGAACGAAAACAACGCAGTAAAAAAATATAAGCTTAATTGGATGCCTGCGCCCGCCCGGCGCAGCGCCCCCCAAACATTGCCCCGCGTTGCGCCACGTGCTGAATCCGATGAAAAAACGCGCGGATTGCCCGGATGGAAACAACAAAAGCCCCCGAAAAAGTATTACCCATATATACAATCTTTTTCGCGTGCTTTTTCGGGTGCGGTTTTATATACTTTGTTTTGCTTTGTTTTCTCAAACAAGCCCAAGCGGGCTCTAGTTTTTCCAAT
Source organism: Microcaldota archaeon (assembly GCA_027371655.1). The sequence goes on along the minus strand of DAHXMR010000060.1, from coordinate 462 downwards.
TTGTTTTGTGGGGTTTAGGGAACAATGGACACGCACTCCAACGACCACGCCAAAGGCGGCTCAAAGGAAGAATCTTTTTCAGCAGGCCTGGCCTCCCTTGAAAAGGAGGAAGCCGCATCGGAAACCCGCCTGCAGTCCGCGCAGCGGGAAAAGGAATCGATAATATTGAAGGCGCGCAAGGACGCGGAGGAAATCCTCGAAACCGCGCGCAAGGAAGCCTCGGACGAGAAGAACGCGCTTGTCCTTTCGGAAAAAAAGGCGATAGAGCGCAAGTCCGCCAAGGCGGTTTCCGACGCGCAGGCCGAGGCGGAAAAGCTCCTTTCCGACAGGAAGGCCGCGGAAGCCGCGGCAAAAAAGCTAGCGGAAGAATTCGCGGAAAAAACCCTTTCCAAGGCATCCGGCGCAAAGGGCGGCAAGAAAGGCTGAAAAAAACCCATGGCACTCCAACTGGCCCCGATGGCA
>DAHXMR010000005.1 GCA_027371655.1 Microcaldota archaeon | reverse complement strand
GGATTACAGGAACATATTGAAGCGCCTGTCGAAGAACCAGCTGAAAGACCTGTTCGACCGCTTCACCGCAAACTTCACCTACGAGTCAAACGCCCTTGAGGGAAACTCGCTTACTTTGAAGGACGTTGCCATCGTGCTGTTCGAGAACGCGGTCGTGAAGGGGAAGTCCCTGCGCGAAATATACGAGACGCGGAACTCGCGCGAAGTCGTTGACCTGATTTTGCGCAACAAGTTAAAGGCAACGGAAAACAGCGCGCTGAAAATGCACGAAATGCTCGTGAAGGACATGGAAATCCCCCCGGGATACAAAACCGTCCCAAATTACTTGTACGGCCGCGAAGTCGTCACCGTCCCGCCCGAGCAGGTGCAGGCGGAAATGAAGCGCTTGTTCCAATGGCTTTCCGAAAACAGGGGCAAAATGCACCCCTTGCAGCTTGCCGCGCGCTTGCACGGCAAATTCGAGAGAATCCACCCCTTCGAAGACGGCAACGGCAGGGTCGGCCGGTTTTTGACAAACGTGGTGCTTGTGAACGCGGGTTATCCCCCACTGATAGTGCGCACAACGCAAAGAATCGCTTACTTCAACGCCTTGCACGACTTCGATGGGGGCAGGCCGCAGGCGCTTGAAAAATTCTTCTACGACCGCTTCATCGAGACTAACGGCAAATTCTTCAAGATCTACGCCAAATACGTCAAATGATGGGCTTCGGGTACGACGCCGGCAAAAGCTTTTTATTCAAAGTTGGATAATATTATTCACTTTTGGATAATGTGGGTGTTTGTGTGCAGGTTTTGCGTACGGTAATGGCTTCCGGCAGGCGGGAGTTGCTTGAAATCCTCGTGGGCTTCCCGAATCGCGAGTTCACGGTTAACGGCCTTGCGCGCGAAGCCGGCGTCCCGTTCGCAAACGCTTGGCGCGCGGTGCGCGAATGGGAGCAAAGCGGGCTTGTGGAGTCCCGCCTTGTGGGCCGGGCGCGCGTTGTGAGGCTTGCGAACAGGGATTATGCCGGCCGCCTGCTTTCCGCAGCGGGCTTTCCGTCAATGCAGAGGGACTCCGTTTCCTCGCTGCGCAAACTGCTTGAAAAAGTGCCCCAGGTGGAAAAGGCGTTCCTGTTCGGAAGCGTTGCCGAGGGCCGCGAAGGCCCGGAAAGCGACGTTGACGCGGCGCTTCTGGTTTCAAAAAAGTTCGATGCCGCGCTTTTGATGCAAAAATTCCTGATGGAAACCTCCTGCAAGCTCATGCCCCTGCAATTCACCTCGAAGCGCGGGCTTGACGCTTTTTTGAAGGGAAGGAAAACGGCGGAATTGAAATGACGCAGGGGGACACGAGCAAGCGGGCGATTGCCGAGGCGTTTGAATGGCTCGAATCGGCAAAACTGAGCCTTGCCCGCTGTGACGAGGACTCGGCGGCCTGCAACGTTGCCTGTTCGCAGGCGATTCACGCGATTATCCGGGCGAACGACGCGCTCACGCTGAAGTTTTTGGGGAGGAAGGGCACGCGGCACGACGATGCGCCCGCGCTTTTTGCTTATTTGATGAAGCACTCTTTTTTGGCAAAGGCGGACGAAAAATTCGCGTCAATAATCGCAGGCGCGATGCTGAAAAAAAGTGGCGCGGATTACGGCAAGGAATCTTTCACAAAGCGGGACGCGGAAAAGCTCGCCTTGCAAGCCGAAGACTTCGTCCACGCGGCGAAAAAATACGTTTGACGAACTTTATTCGTATTCGATCGTTCCCGGCGGCTTTTGTGTGACGTCGTAGAACACGCGGTTCGCGCCCTTCACTTCGTTCACGATGCGGTTGGAAACTTTCTCGGCAAAGCCGAGCGGTAACTTGAACCAGTCGGCGGTCATTCCGTCTATTGAGGTCACCGCCCGCAGGGCTATTGCGTAGGCGTAGGTGCGGCTGTCGCCCATCACTCCCACCGTCTTTACTGGCAGAACTGCGGCAAAGGCTTGCCAAGTCTTGTCATAAAGCTTGTTTTTGCGAAGCTCTTCTATGAAAAGCGCGTCCGCCTCGCGGCAGATTTCAAGCTTTTCACGCGAAAACTCGCCCACAACGCGAATCGCAAGCCCCGGCCCCGGGAACGGATGGCGCCACAACAATTCTTTGGGCAGTCCCATTTTCGCGCCCAGTTGCCGAACCTCATCTTTGTATAACTCCCTTAGAGGTTCGACCAACCGCAAGCTCATTTTCTCTGGAAGCGTCAAATTGTGGTGGCTCTTTATTTTTGCTGCCTGCGCGGAAGGCTGTGCTGATTCAATGCGGTCGGGGTAAATCGTGCCCTGCCCCAAGAAAGCGATTTCGCCGTGTTTTTGCTTGAGTTCCTGCGCTTTTTGCTCGAACACTTCGATGAAAGTGTGCCCGATTATTTTACGCTTTTCTTCGGGATCGCCCACTCCGTCCAGTTTTGACAGGAAGGCGTTGCTTGCGTCGACAAAATGGAAGTTTTTGAATTTCAGTTTTTTTTCGAAAAGCTCGCATACTTCGGTTGCCTCGTTTTTGCGCAGGAGGCCGTGGTCGATGAA
>DAHXMR010000098.1 GCA_027371655.1 Microcaldota archaeon | reverse complement strand
CTTCTAAAAATCCGGTTGTAATTTCCCTCGGCGGCTCGATGATGTTCGCCGACGGCAAGTACGACAAGCAATTCATAAATAGCTTTTGCAGCCTCGCCCTCAAGCTTTCCAAAAAGGTTCCCCTTGCAATCGTGGTGGGCGGGGGCAGCCTTGCCCAAAAATACTGCACGCAACAGCGTGCAGCGGGAAGAAATGATTTTTTTGCGGACCGCGCGGCGATTCGGGCTACTGTTGAGAATGCGAAAACGCTTGCAAAAGCCTTGGGCGCCAAAGCGAAGGTTGCGAACTCTTTTGATGACGCTTTCAGCATAATAAAAAAGGGGAAAATTGCGGTTGGCCATGGGTTGATTGAGGGCATTACCACGGATACTGTGTCCGTGTTGCTTGCCGAACGCCTGAATGCCGCGCGGGTGGTGAACGTGAGCAAGGTCGAGGCGGTTTACGACTCGGACCCAGCAAAGAACCCGAATGCAAAGCGTTTTGACTCAATGACTCACAATGAGCTTGTGGCGCTTGCCGCCTCGCAGGATGCGCGCAACGCGCGCACGAACTTCCCCTTCGACCTCATCGCCTGCAAAATCGCCAGCCGCTCCAATATTCCCGTGCACTTCGTGGACGGCCGCAAGCTTGCAGAAGTGGAAAAGGCCGTGCTGGGGAAAGCGCACAAGGGAACGGTTGTAAGGGACTAGGCGATTGGAGCAAATGGACCAAAAATACTATACCTGGCTTGCATGGGGGATAGGCCTACTTTTCTTTATTGGAGGATTTAATGCTTTAGCCCATGGCTCTTACTTTGGCGGTATTTTCGCCATAATGGCCGCAATAATAGTTATGCCCTTTACATATTGGAGAATGAAATTAAGTCGAGAATTTAGTCAGTTTGGGCATCAAAGAATATTACGGGCAGTAATAGCTGTAGTCTTATATGCCTTGGCGTTTGCTGTAACCCCTCAACCCATTCAAGCCGCCCAAAATAATGCTGTTGCGGATCTTAAACCAATCAATGTTTCTACTAACAATCTAACAACTCCAACTTCGATATTTCTTACCTGCCCGGACAAAGGTTTTTTGGAAAGTGATTTGGATTACTGTGTAGATTTGTGTTTAGTTAACAAATCCGATGCGGGAATTAATACTGAGATTTGCCAAAGAATCTGCGACCAGGCAGAACGCTTGGACGGTAGTGCGGCTGTAACGAAGAGCATTGAGGGCTATCTTTGCAAGAAATGTGGTCGGTGTTAGGTTTTCAGAACCCGTTTTCTTTTAGGTGGGCGTAAACGCCTTCCCTGTTCTTGAAGCAGACGAGCAAGAGCTCGCCGCCCGTGAAGCGGTAAATGAGGCGGAAGTTGCCCACTCGCTCTGAAAAAACGTTTTGCAAATGCTTCAGCGGCTTGCCAAGAAGCGGCGCCTGCGATATTTTTTCAACCGCCTTTTTCAAGCGCGGCCTGAGGCTGCCGTCAAGCTTTCGGACATCCCGTTCAAACGTTTCCGTTTGAAGAATTTTCACTTACCAACTCACAAGTTGTGCAAAGAAAAAGGCTTGGTTTTCTCCTTTCCGGCGTCCACTTTGTCCAGGATTTTTTTCGCCACCAACGCTTGCGCGGTTTCCTCATCGGGAACAAGCCGGTGCTTTTGGTCGAACTCGTACAACGCGAGCCTCAATGCTTCGGTCTTGGTCTTGGCGTAGCCCGCGTCAACCATCGAGTCCACCACCCGGCCCGCGTAGCCCGTCAACAAAATATTCAAATTCCCCATTTTTATCACGTTTTATGATAAAAATTGGATTAAAGTGGTATAAAATGCTTTTGGGAGCGCTCGCAGCTTGCGGTAATCTTAAAAATAAGATTTAGCTTACTCTTCTTGGTGTTCAAGCAATGGCTGATGTTTCCATAGGCAAGATAAGCTCGCGGGGGCAGGTGGCGATTCCCTCGGATATCCGCGAGAAAATGCATTTGAAAGACGGAGAAAAAGTTTTGTTCGTGCTCGAAGGCGATTCCTTGATGGTGAAGAAGATAACTTCGCTTCCCTTGGAAGAAATAGTCCGGCCTTTGCATGAGGCGAGGAAAAAAATCCGGGAAGACGAAGTGGTTGAACTCGTTCACAGGCTGCGAAAGGAACAGTAATGTTGCGGGCAGTGCTCGACACGAACGTCTTGGTCTCCGGCGCTTTCTGGAGGGGGGCCTCTTTTCGTGTGCTTGAGCTGGTTTGCGTTGGCAAGCTTGGGCTAGTCGCCTCGCCGGGCATAATCGCCGAATATCTGCGCATAATGCAAAAAGACGAAGTTTTGGAAAAGACCAGCGAGCGCCAGCGTGCTGCCGCGCTTTCGCTCCTTCACAAGGTTTTGTTTCGCGTAATCGTAGTCGAACCCGAAACGCGGTTTGGCGCAATAACCGCCGATCCCGACGACGACAAGTTCATAGACGCCGCTTTGGCCGGCAAAGCGGATTTCATCGTGTCAAAAGACAAGCATTTGCTTTGCCTGGAAGAATTCGAAGGAATAGAAATACTGACGCCGGAGGAACTGCTTGCAAGAATTTGAGTTTAGCCGAACAAGTCCTTTTCGATTAATTTCATGTATTTGTTAACGTAATAAGAGTCTGGTTCGTGCTTAGCTGCTCTTACTCTTATTTCGAACGGTAATTGTTCTGCTTTGGCTTGAGTATCTGCAAGTATTAAGCCTATTCCAAATATCTGGCACAATGATTCTAAGCGTGACTTGTCCTCGTCACTTGATTTTTTTGGTATTACGATGTAGACCTTGTGGCTGAAGAGCTTGTATGCACACGCTTGGCCAAATGCAAAAATTAATGCCGTTGGTGATGGGTCGATCTTAATTTCCGCAGAAATGATTTCTGTTTCTTGTTTGATGATGTCGGAAGGCATTGATTTCTTTATCCCGATTACATCGGGAGTTCCCCATTTGGCTCCAAATAGACTGCCGCCAAGTTTTATGGCCTTGGTGCATTCTTCTAAGTCGTTCTGCAAGTAATCCGCAAACGGTTGGTATAAGGTTTCTTCTTTTTGTGGTGGACGTATTTCGGGTATTGCCGCCCCAATTTGTTGTGATTCTTTGAAAGATATGTGTCGGAATAATCCGCGATCTGGTTTGTAAACCTCCTTTGGTAAGGTTACATCTAGGTCCCATATTGTCCCGCGAATGGTATTGATTGGAATATTGATAAGATTTTCACTAATTTTGTTGATTAGCTGGGAATATCTAATGCCCTCGGAATTGTTCTTGAGCAACTCGACTGCTTCGGATATTATTTGTTCTTTGTTAGTTGGCGTTACTTTCATACCGATCAGACCTATTTCTTCTGCCGTTAATAAATTACTATTTTTGTATTTTTTCCAGCAGTTTCTTGGCTTTTTGCTCAAACTCGGCGATGGTGCCGTCGTTTTCTATTTTTTCGTCAGCCGATTTCATAACCGCGTCAAGGCTCTGCCCGAACTCGTCTTTCGCGCGCATTTCCACTTCTTCCGACGCCTTGAATTGTTCGAATGAAAGCAAATTTTCCTTTTCCCGCGCGCGCTCCTTCACGCGTTCATAACGCGTCTTAATCGGCGCGTCGATTGCCACCAAAACAAAGCGCTTGCCAAGCGCGTTGCGCAACTCTTCCGCCTCCGCGGGCGCGCGCACCGAGTCAATAAGCACCACGGATTTGCCTTTTTCCTTCAACGCCTTCGCAAGCACGCGCCGCGCGAACACTCCGGCTCCCTCTTTTTTTCTGGTGGCGTTCGCGACCTCGCGGAGGTTTTGCCTCTCAAGGGTTTTTCCCTGCTTTTTGCACTCCTCCCTGACTTCGTCGGACAGGCTGTATGCGGCGAAATTGCCCGGCCCGCAGAGCTTTTGCAGGATTTCGGCGAAAACGCCTTTGCCGCTTCCGAATGTTCCGGTGAGGCCGATGAATTTTTGCTTGTCCATTTGTTCTACTTCACTTCCACGTCGGGGATGATTTTTGCAAGGCGGCCCAATTCGTATTTCTGGTAAAGCCTGTGCGCGTTTTTCAGAAGCGTGCCGATTTGCGTTTCTAGCTCTTTGGGGGGATTGTGCATTCCCCCGAATTTGTATGCAAAGTGGGGCAGGCCGACTTCAGCCTTCCAGTGGTCGGGGAAAGTGCGGAACTGGAATTCCACGCCCTGTTTTGGCAGCGCGGGGGTTTTGTAGGAATACCTGTCGTGGTAGGCGCGGTATCCGCTTTCTTTGGGCGTGGACACGTAGTCCCGTTCCTCTTTGAACTTCAGTATTTTTGCGAACTCTTCCCGCACTATTGCCCGCGCCTTGTGGAGGTCCTTTTCGCTTTCGCTGCCGGTTATCACGCGTATTCCGATGAGGTCGCCTATGTCCTGGGGCGTGAGCAGCTTTTTCTTGCTCCCATTTTCAAGCCGTGCGTTTTCCTTCCTGAGTTTCCCGTTTTTATCGACAAGCGTTTGGTAAACGCGGTATTTGCCCTTTATCCTCGCCTGCACCCGCGCGTTTATCCCGGCTTCGGAAAGCGCGTCACGCACGCGCTGCTGCAGGTCGGCCATGAGCCTGCGGTTGTGGCGGGGGAAGTTTTCGCTTATTTTTTTGTACTGCCCCGGCTCCAGAATCTTGAACGACAAGTCCTCTATTTCGGTGGAAACGCCCCAGTTCGCCGCCTTGGCAAGCTGCGCCCAGAACCGCCTGCCGTTTATAGCCATGGTCTTGCGCTCGTCCTGCACGGTCGGCTTGGGGGCGGCATTGCGCTCGATTTCCCGCAAATGCTGGGCGAAGTCCGCCACCAAAAGCGGGATGAGCCTGCCGTCCTTCTTTATTTTGGCATTTATCAGCGCGACGAATTTGGGGTCGATTTCCTTCCCGTAAGAAAAGCCCCGTTTCCGCATTTCCTCCTGCAGTTCGAGGAAATGCCCGACCACCCGGGATACCCCGCCGTTTATCCGGCCAACCCGCCCCAACTGCCGTTTTTCAAGCCCGCGCAAAAGCATTGCGGAAACAAGCGTTTCATCGCCCGTATTGATAAGCGAATGCGCGGAATCGAGGTAGTGGCCAAGCCGCCTGCGAAGCTCGCCGTTTTCCCCTGCGGCCGAATGCAAGATGCCCAGCGCATCTTGGACCGAGGGAAAACGGCCAAGCTCGCGCAACTTTGCCCGATACTGCTGGTCGAATCGCGCAAAAAGCGGCCGGTTTGCTTCCATAAACCAATTTCTGCCGTTTGTGCTTATAATTCGTTTTGAGCGGGCGCAAGGCTGGGCCTATAGCCGCAGATATCGGGAAGCAGCGGGGCTTCTTGCCTTTGCCTGCCTATTTCTCGGAAATTTCGCGCAGTTTTTTCAGCTGCACGCGCTTTTCCGCGCTTGCCACTATCTTGCGCGTGACGTCGATGACATCCGGGTTCACGGAAATTGAGTCGATTCCGTATTCAACCAGCGCTTCGGCGAATTCGGGGTACACCGACGGCGCCTGGCCGCAGATGCCCACGGGGACGCCGTGCTTGTGGCAGGATTCTATCACGCGCTTGATGCTCTTTAAAACCGCGGGGTCGCGCTCGTCGAAGTCCTCGGCTACAACCGGGTTGTCGCGGTCCACCCCAAGCGTGAGCTGGGTGAGGTCGTTGCTTCCGATTGAGAAGAACTGCGCGCCGGCCTCGCAGAACTCTTCCGCGTTAATCACGGTCGAGGGCACTTCGCACATTATTCCCAATTTGAAGTCGTAGTTGCGGTGCAATCCCGCTTCCTCGACAAGCTCCTTGCACACCTTGAACTCGTGCACCGTGCGCACGAACGGTATCATGAGCCACAAGTTCTTCATCCCGTATTGCACGCGCACGCGCTTGATTGCCTCAAGCTCGAGGTTGAACACTTCGGGGTCCTGCACGTAGCGGAAGCACCCGCGGAACCCTATCATGGGGTTCTCTTCCTTGGGCTCGAACTCCGCCCCGCCTTCAAGGTTCTTGTACTCGTTGGTCTTGAAGTCGGTGGCGCGGTAGATTATCGGCCGCGGGTAGAACGCCGCGCACGCCTTGCGCAATCCCTTGGCAAGCGAGTCCACGAATTCGGCCTGCTTGCCCTGCTTGATGAGCGCGCGCGGGTGCTTTCCGATTCCCGCAATCATGAACTCGGCCCGCAGAAGCCCCACTCCGTCGACGTTTTGGTTGGACACTTTTTCCGCCAATTCCGGCTCCGCCATGTTCACGTAAATCTTGGTTCCCGTGATTATCTGCCCCGGGCCCCCGGTGGTGGTTGCGGCTGTGCCGCCTTCCTGCTTTGGCGCTTCCACTTCCACCGCGCCGTCGTAGACAACGCCGCGCTTGGCGTCAACCGTGATTACCTGACTGTCCTTCAAGTCGACCGTGGCGGTGCGGGTGCCAACGATGCAGGGGATGCCAAGTTCGCGGGAAACAATCGCCGCATGGCAGGTGCTTCCACCCTCGTCGGTGACAATCGCCGCCGCGCGCTTCATTGCGGGCACGGAGTCCGGCGTGGTCATCTCGGTGACAAGCACGTCTCCGTTTTTCACCTTGTAAAGCTCCTTGAGGTCGAAAATTATCGTCACTTTTCCGCTTGCCACTCCCGGGGACGCGCCTTGCCCTTGCAATAGCACTTTCGCGTTTTCAACGGAAATGGTGCCCGCGGGCCTCGCCTGCTGTGCGCCCTCCCCGGATGCCTGCGCGGATTTTTTGTTGTTGCCAAGCGTGGTGATTGCCCTGCTTTGCACGATGAACACGTTGCCGTCCTCAA
>DAHXMR010000096.1 GCA_027371655.1 Microcaldota archaeon | reverse complement strand
AACTCGTTCCCCGGTTTTTGCCTCCGCAGGGAAGTATTAGCCCGTTTTGCCCTCTTAACCCTTTTGCTTCAAGCGGGTTTGGCGGGCGCAGGGGGCGGGTGCGCCTATTTTTTGGCGTACTTTTTCATCACTTTGGCCAGTTCCTTTTCCTGGTCGGCAGTGACTTCGCTTTTTTCCTGGGTGAGCACGGCGCGCATCTCGTCCTCCTTCTTGGGAAGGATGTCGCAAAGTTTGGCGACCTGCCGCTGCGACAGGAAGCCCAGGGCCTCAAGCTCCTTTTCGAGCTCCTTGTATTTTTCCGCGGAAAGCTTTTCGCCGAACTTCTCGGCGTATTCGAGAGTGTTCTGCTGCTCGTAGCTGAGCGCCTCGCCTTCCTTCTGGCGCTTTTTCATGATCGCGCCCACTTCGAAAAGCGGGACGATTTTTTCGGAAACAACGCGCATTTTTCAAAACCCCCTGCAAAACATATTTCAAACCACGAAAGTTTTAAGCGTGTTTTTCGTGGTTTGTAATCTATCAAGCCAAGAAAAAGGTCGAAAAACTTGCTTGGCTTGATATAATTTACGTGCGCACGAGGTGGACGTTCGCAAGGCACAGGACCTTCTTCTTGTCCAAATCCTTGACCTCCACCTCGTAGCACTTGCCGCGCTTGGCGATGATTTTCCCCGCCTTGCCGTTGAAGCGCAAGTGGGGCCGCCCCGCCTTGAAGTGCGGGTCGACGTTGATCCTTACGTTAGCGCCGACGTCAAGCTGCTTCAGCTCCTCGGTGATGGGCCTGCGGCCCTTGCTTTTCAGCGTGCGGCTCTGCTTGGAATAAGCGCCATGGGACCTCTTCAACTCGAAACACCTCTGTTTGAAATTGGAAAATAGCAACCTGCAAGCAGAAAACGCGGGGCAGGCAATCCTTAAATACTTGTTACTACCAAGTAGTAGTAGATTTCAATGGACGACCCTGATGTATATCTGCCAGTCGGAATTATGGTAGTTCTGCTTTTTATACTTAGTGAAGCCTACGGCATCGGCCCAACGGGCGTGTTCCACAGCATCGGCGCCATAGGGCAAAGCGTGTTTTCCCTGGCGCTTCCCGCCCAAACGGCCGGCCTTGTGCCCGGCCTGCTCCTCTTGGGCATAATGGCCGCGCTTTTGCTTTGCACGGACATGGGCTTCTCGGAACTGGGCCTGACCGCGATAGTCTTCGTGTTCATACTGCTTGTGGTATAGGCCGTATTTAGGGCTGCCGCCAACGTTGGGCGCCAATCCCCGCGTTTCCCCTACTGCCGTGCACCGAATGCGCCGGCGTGCCGCAGCCCCAATTCCCGCCAAAACGGGTTTTGCAGGCGGCGGGGGCCCATCAATATAAAGCTTTAAAAAGCGTTAAAACCTACTTTTCAGCGTAAGCTTTTTAAAGGTGAAATATTGTTATGGCGAAGTCCGCTGAGAAAAAGGCCAAATCCTCCAACAAGAGGATAAACACGAATTTCAAGGTAGAGAACATCGTCGCCAGCGCGAACCTCGAGGTAGAGCTGGACCTGTTCAACATCGCGATGGAAATCGCCAACGTCGAATACGAGCCCGAACAGTTCCCCGGCGCCATCATGCGCCTGAAGGAAATCGGCACCACGCTCCTCTTGTTCAAGAACGGCAAAGTCATCTGCTCGGGCGCCAAAAGCGAAAAGCAGATAGCGCAAAGCATCAAGCGCGCAGTCGAACTCTTGCGGCCCTTCATAAAGTAAAACGGGCCATTTTCCCTCTTTTTTCTTTCTTCCAGCCCCCGCCAACCGCGGGCCTTTTCCAAACGTATTTAAGCTTTCACTGCCCCAATAATTGCGGTCAGCGGTCATAGGAAAGGCGGAACGCCCAGTCCCATATCGAACCTGGAAGCAAAGGCCTTTTGCGACATCGTTTGTACTGCCTTACGGCGGGAACACGGGTTACTGCTGCCACTTTACCCTTTTGATCAGCCTTGGGCATGCTTGTAATCCCAAGGGCATTTGGGCGGCCAAAATTTCTAGGAAAAGGTTTTCCGCTTATTTTTTCGCGGGTCTTGCCGCGTGGATTTCGGTTATGTGCTCTTTCGCTTTCAGCGCGGGCACTCCGCGCGAAACAAGGTACAAAAAGTCCCACGCGGCTTTTTTCGAGCCCACGCTTTCCCCGACCAGGTGCGCGTAAATTCCAAGGTTTGCCGCGCGGAGCGGGCTTTCGGATTTCAAGTCGATTTTTGGCGCTTTGTTTTCCTCGAATTGCCTCGCGTATTTGGGCTTGGGCGCGAGGTTGGGGTTTTTCCGCAGGTAATACAATGTGCTTGCCGCGCCGGCAACAATGTTGTCGCGCGAAATGACTCCGTGGTGGCCGAAATAATGTATGGCTTCGTGCGCGGCAGTCCCAGGCGTTCCCCGCCAATTAGGCCGGTGGAGCCTGATGCTGTCGGAGCGCGGCCGGTAGGTTCCTTTTGCAAAGGTGCTTAACACTACCATCGCCGCAGTTCCCGCCGCGGCGGCAGAACCCGCCAATGCCGCATCCCTCACATTTCCAAAAGCCAGGTACGCGCCAAGGGGGGCTGCGGTAAACGGAACCCATATTTTTCCGAACCGCTTTGCAAGATATTTCTGTGAATCCGTCGCCTTCGTGCGGGAAAGCAAACGCTCAACCAAGTGCAGCCTCTCTGCGGCGGGCAGCCGTTCCCCCACGGATTTTCTTGCGAACACGCTTGCGGCAAAGGCATAGCCGTGCGAGGCTGCCTTGCGTTCTTCTTCGGAAAGCGGCCTGCTTTTGAAGCCCTGCAACTGCCGCCGGATTGCCGCGGCGGGCTTGCTGAAAAGTTTCACAAATTTCTTGTGCGCTTGGCTGGTTAAAAAAGGTATTAAAGCGGTTTTCAGCGTAATGCTCTGCATGGTTCTTCTCGCGCTCTCGCATCCCTTTGTGCTCACCGCAATCGCAAGCTTTGCGGCAACCCTCCTTGTCACGTGGCTGCTCATCCCGCGCATGAAGCGCTTCGGCTTCGTGGGCGTGGACTTGAACAAGGTGCCGGCCGGGCTTTCAATCCAGAAAATCAAGGAACTCAAGGAAAAAGGAAGCGGCAAACTGCCCACCATCCCCCGCGGCGGGGGAATCGCGATTATTTTCGGCATGGAATTCGGCATGCTCCTGTCCCTGGCGGTTTTTCCCTACAAGGAGCTTGCATTGATTTTGGCGGCATTGCTTTCCATCACCATAATCGGCGCAATCGGAATAATCGAGGACTTTTTGCACATCCGCCAATTCTACCGCGTTCTCCTTCCCGGCGTTGCCGCGCTTCCGCTTATGGCCGTGAACGCGGGAAGCACGCAGATGGTGGTCCCGTTTTTCGGCAACATCGATTTCGGATTGCTTTACCCGCTTTTGCTTGTGCCAATCGGCGTGGTCGCCGCATCCAATCTCATAAATTTGCTTGCGGGGTTCAACGGGCTTGAGGCCGGCGTGGGCGCGATTGTCGGCTCCGCGCTTTTCGCGGTGGCGTACTCTTCGGGCAACTCGGAGGCCGCGCTCATTTCCGCGGCATTGGTCGCGTCCTGCCTCGCGTTTCTGGTGTTCAACTGGTTTCCCGCAAAAATCTTTCCCGGCAACTCCGCGACCTACCTTATCGGCGCGGCGATTGCGGGCATAGTGATTGTGGGCAACATGGAGCGCGTGGGGGTAATCGCCCTTGCGCCGCAAATAATTGAATTTTTCTTGAAGGCGGCAAGCAAGTTCAAGGCCGAAAACTTCGGCCGCGTGGACAAGCAGGGAAGGCTGCACTACGAGGGGCCCGTGCGTTCGCTGTCGCACGTTGTGATGAAACTTTTCAAGCCCACCGAACAGCAACTTGTGCTCATTCTACTTGGAGTGCAGGCGGTTTTCGCGCTCTTGGCGGTTTGGTCCGCTTCCCTAGTTTAGCACTTGAAAGTCAACCGCGTTCTGGATAACGTTTGGCGCGTATGTCCGCACTTCCCTCTCAAAAATTATTTTGCACTTCCTTTTGTTCCTTTTGCAGGCTTCCTGCACCCTCGCCCGCACGGGCGACACCAAAATCCTGCCCTCGGCGCCCATAACGTATGGCTCCGTTTTCCCATCAGTGCGCTCGAACCCGTAGAACGTGATTATGCATCCCTTTCTTGCGGCGCGAAGCGCCGAATCCAAGAACTCGGTTGCGGTGTGGGGTGCTGGCATGTGGATGTAGTCCGCCCAGTCCGCGAATTTTTTGGGGACGATTTTGTCCACGTCGCCTTCGACTGCCCGCACCCTGCCCTCCATTTTGTTGAGTGCGATGTTTTCGTTGAAGTATTTGATTGCCGCGGGGTTGAGCTCCACTCCCGCAACTTTTGCGGATGGCTGTTTTTTCGCAATCACAATCGCGAAGGGCCCAACGCCAGCGAATAGCACCAGCGCGTTTTTGTTCGGCTTGACCATTTTTGCCACGCGCAGGCGCTCGAAGCTGAGGCGCGGCGAGAAGAACACCTTCGCCAAATCCAGTTTGAAGAGGCACCCGCTTTCCTTGTAAATCGTTTCAGTGCGCTTTTGCCCCGCGATGACTTCGAGTTCGCGCACGCGGTATTCGCCTTTCATCGCGCTTTTCTTTTTCGCGACGACCTTGATGTGCGAGTTCAGGCGCATCACCGTCTGCGCGATGAGCTTTTCCCGCGATTCGAGGGATTCGGGAATGTCCAAAAGCGCAATGTCGCCCACAGTATCGAACGACGTTATCAGCTCGTCCAAGTCCTCCCCCGAAAACTTGCCGGTCGCGGCCAAAGTCTGCCTCAAATCCCGCGGCTGCTCAATCATCCCGAAAACCGCCTTTGAAAAACTCGCACTAAACGGCGGTTTTACC
>DAHXMR010000095.1 GCA_027371655.1 Microcaldota archaeon | reverse complement strand
CTTTTGCTCATCTTCTGGCCCTGCAAGGTCGCGTGCCCGCGCGTGGGAATGCGCAAGGGCAGCGAGAATCCCGCGGACTGCAGCATCGCGGGCCAGAACAAAAAGTGGTGGTAGATTATGTCCTTGCCGATGAAGTGCACCAGTTCGCATTTCTCGTTCTTCCAGTACGACTCCCAGCTTTTGCCGTGCTTGTCGAAAAAGTGCTTGGACGAGGCGATGTACCCGATGGGCGCGTCGTACCACACGTAAAAATACTTGTCCGTTTCCCCGGGGATTTTTATGCCGAAGTACGGCCCGTCGCGGGTGATGTCCCAGTCCTGCAGGCCGCCCTCGATCCATCCCTTCAAGTAATTCGTGACATCGGATTGCAGGTGCTTGTTTTCCTCAAACCACTTTTTCAGGAATTCCTCGAAGTGGTGCAGTTTGAAAAAATAATGCTCGGTGTCCTTTTGCACGGGCGTTGTCCCGCAGATGGCGCACTTGGGCGAGGTTAGCTGCGTGGTCTGGTAGACCTTGCCGCATTTCTCGCAACCGTCGCCGTACTGTTCGGGGGCGCCGCAATGCGGGCAAATGCCGCGCACGTAGCGGTCCGGCAAAAAGCGGATGCATTTGGGGCAGAACGTTTGCAGGACGGTTTTCTTGTAAATCACGCCCTTGGCAACATGCTCCTTGAAGAAAAGGTTTGCAAGCTCCTCGCTTTCCGGCGAGTGCGTGTGGTAGAATTCGTCGAACAGTATTCCCGCTTTCGCGAAGTCTTCCGCGTGCTTTGTGCGCCAAACCTTGACGAACTCCTCCGGGGGCGTGCCGGCCTTGGCCGCATTCAATTCTATCGGCGTGCCGTGCTCGTCGGTCGCGCACACGTAAACCGCGTCGTAGCCCTTCATCCTGCAGAAGCGCGCGTAGGTGTCCGCGGGAAGGTAGGTGCTCATAATGTGGCCCAAATGCAGGGGGCCGTTGGCGTAAGGCAGGGCTGAGGTGATAAGGATTTTTCTCATTTTGCGTTCAACTCTCCTGTCTTAGTAGGCATCCGAACGTTTAAAACAGTTTTTCGCTTTAGTTTAACCTGTAAAGCAGGTGCGGCGCTTTTTTTTGAAACGCCGTTTTCGCTTGTTTTGGGTTTTTTGCATCCAGCGGTGAGTGGGTTTTTGCAATATGATTGAACGCGTGTTTGCCGCCATTGTCACAATCCTGCTTGTGCTCGTTCCCGGGCTATTGCTTTCGTGGGCGGTCTTCTACAAGCTGCCCTTCGGCAGGCTTTCCAAGTTCTTCTTCGGGATAATCTTCGGCCTGCTTGCCGCGCCCACCTTGGGCGTGCTGGAATTCACGTTCCTGGGGATCAGGATGGGCGCCCCGCTTGTTTTCGCCAACTCCGCCATCGTGGCGCTCGCGGGATTGGCGCTGTGGTACAAGCAGCGCGGAAGCCTCGATTTGGGGCACCTGAAGCCCGCAGGGTTTTCGCCTGATGCGGTGAAGGATTTCCTTTTGCGCAACAAGGCGCTGGTCGTCCTGCTTGCGATAGTGCTTTTCGGCTTTTACGGCCGCATCGCGACCTCGTGGAACCCGACGTTCTTCGAGTTCGACCCCTATTACTATGATTACATCACCCAGATGGTGGTGCAGGACGGCGCAACGCCGGTGCTGGGCCCCGACGCGTATTTCCCGCAGATGAAGTTCCACCGCGACGCGCCGCTTATGCAGTACATGACCGCCGGGTGGTATCTGGTTTACCAGGCCGCAAGCGGAATCGCCTTCGACAAGTTCGAGCTCATCAGGCTCATCCAGATTTACCCCGCGCTCGTGGGCGCGCTCTTGAGCTTTTTGGCCTTCGCCATGATGCGCGAGGAAACCGGCGACAAGATAGCCCTGCTTGTGGCGGCGATGTTCGCCTTCACCCCGCAGCTCATCA
>DAHXMR010000093.1 GCA_027371655.1 Microcaldota archaeon | reverse complement strand
CCGGCGACTTTCCTTCGGCGTCTTATGTTTTGTGCGCCGCCGCGGTGGTGCCCTCGCGCGTGAAGGTGAAAAGGCTTTTCAAAAGCGAGCAAGGCGAAGCCGCCATCATTCCCGTATTGAAGAAAATGGGCGCGGACTTGAAGTACGAAGAAAAAACGGGAGTCGCCGAGATTAGGGGCGGCACGCCCCTCAAAGCAATTGAATTTGACGGGGATAGGGCGACGGATGCGGTGTTGGCGATGGTTGCGGCAAGCGTGTTCGCCGAGGGCACTTCGCGCTTTTACAACGTTGAAAATTTGCGTTACAAGGAGTGCGACCGCATTTACGATTTCTGCAAGGAGTTGAAAAAAGCGGGCGCCAACGTCGAGCCAAAACCCTCCGAAATAATCGTCCACGGTTCCCCGAACGGAGTTCGGGGCGGTTGTGTGATAGACGCGCACAACGACCACAGAGTAATAATGGCATTGTCAATATGCGCCCTCAGGGCGGAAACGCCGATAACAATACGCGGGGCGGAGCATGTGGCGAAAAGCTACCCCAACTTTTTCAGGGACTTGAGGAAATTGGGAGCGAAAATAGTGCTGAAATAGGCAAATTCCGTACGTAATCAGGCGCGTTTTGCTGCTGCGCTTTTCAAGGTTTTTTTCGCGTATTCCAGGAAGCCCGCGGCTTCTTCGATTGCGTGGCTTGCGTCTTCCTTGGAAATTTCTTCAAGGGTGTAGTCCGCCGATTCGCGCATCCTGCGCAGGGACAAGAGCAGCCCCGCGAAACCAGCGGGCATTTCGGGGTGCAATTCCTCCAAGGCGATCGCAAGGCAGTAATGGCTTTTTTCGCGGAAGCCCTTTGCCAGAACAAGCGCTTTTGCGGAGTGAAAACACGAGTAGTACGCTTGGGAAACCGCCCAGTGGAAATCGCGGCTTCCAAGCGAGCGCTTGGCCGAAGACAAGTCGTGATGCGAGCTTGCAATCTCCTTTTCGACCACCCTCCAGTCGGGCGCTTCCTTTTTCAAGCGGTTTTCGCGGATGCACTTTTCAAAATCAGATGCAGGCACCTAGTCCCCACCGGTTTTTTCCCAAAGCATTATGCCTTTGGAAACGTTTTCATAAAACGCGGGGTCGTTGCGCCTTATGCGCTCCCATTCCAGGGGCGTGAAAAGCGAAACCGAGACCTTCGGCACTCCGAAGGCAAGTTTCCCCGCCAAAGCGGCAAAACGCCCCTTCTCGGCAGTTACCGCCACGACGTCGAAATCGCTTTCCCCGCCGTTCGTGCCGCTGCTGCGGCTGCCGTACAAAACCACGCGCCCGACGCCCCCGTTGAAAAAGCCGCCCAAAAGCTTTTTCGCATCCAGCACGTTCAGGAAAACCTTGAACGCCCGCGTTTCGGCGCAATCGCGCAAGAAATACGCAAGCGTCCTCCCAACGCTGGCCCTTTCAAGCAGCCCCGCCTTTCCCAAACTCCGGAGCGCCTTGAACGCCGCCCCATACGACGACCCCGTTTTTTCGGCAACGCCCCCCGTGTGCAGCCGTTCCCCCGGGTGCCTGCAGAAAAACGCGAACACCCGCAACGGCGCGCCCACGCCCCCCAGCAATCCCGCGATGTCCATGCAAACCAACTATCATGAAAAAATACCGTATTGTATAATTAGACGACTGTCATTTATTTAAACAAACCGGTATTTTTAAACGACAGTCGGCCCTTCAAGGCAACAAGATTGTTGGGCATGCCAAAGTAGTAGTTGAGGAGTTCGCGTGCCCACGACGCGAATTTTTCGGGATATTTTTCCAGCTTTTCAAGCAGCTCTTTTTTGCTTAGGAATGCGATTTTTGTCATTTCCCCGTTTTTGCTCAGCCATCCGTCGTGCTTGCAGTAGAACAGCTTGCTTACCATGAAGTCGTTTCGCCCGTATTTGGCGCGGAAGTATAGGATTTCCTTGAGCTTTGCGCTTGCGCCGAATTCCTCGCGTAACCCCCGCTTTGCGGCGTGCAGGTAGCTTTCTCCGAAGAGCACGTGCTCGGAAACCGAGACGTCCCACTTGTTGGGAAACTTG
>DAHXMR010000058.1 GCA_027371655.1 Microcaldota archaeon | reverse complement strand
TCAACCCGAAAAAACGCGACCGCGCAAAAGAACGGATTTTGAATGCCGCCCGCAAGGCCGCCGTGCAACGCGGGGTCGCATTGCAGGCAACCCAAAAAGAATACCAAACTCCCGTCAAGGTTTCAAAGAATATTGCCGGCGAAATCGCCCGCGCGTGCAAGGGCGAAAAAATAACGTTCATGAAAATGCCAAGCGGCGCCGGCCACGACGCGGTGAGCCTTTCGCAGGCCGGGGTCCCGGTCGGCATGATTTTCGTGCCAAGCAAAAAAGGCATAAGCCACGCGCCCGAAGAATACTCCAAGCCCTCGGACATAGCGGCCGGCACTGCCGTTCTTGCCCGCGCCCTGCTTTCCATTGCAAACAAGTGATTTTTCCAAAATGCCGACCAACGCGCTTGTCCTGAAAATGCTAGAAGAGGGCCACGAATTCGCATCCCCCTCGGCGGAGCTCGTTTCGTTCGCCCCAAGCGGGCTGCACCGTGCCAGCGGCACGCACTCCCTTTCGCGCACGTTCAAGTACCCCTGCTTGGAAGCAAGGCCGCAACCGGCCAGCTATCGGAAAAGGACTTGGGCCTTGGAAAACCGGTGACTTCGCTTGGATCCCTGTTCAAAATCCGCGGCAAGCTCGCGCAAAAAACAACGCCCCTTGACGCTTCAAACACGCACGCCTACCTCGAACTCCACATAGAGCAGGGCAAAATGCTCGAACTTGCCGGAAAGCAGGTCGGCGTGGTGACCGAAATCGCCGCGCCCGTGCGCTACGAACTGTCGTTCAAGGGCCAGGCCGACCACTCGGGCGCAACGCCCATGGGAAAAGACCGAAGCGACGCTTTGGTCGCGGCCGCAAAAACCGCGGTCGCCGCAGAAAAATACGCAAAGCGCGAAAACAGGCTCTCGTGGCTTCCAAAACGCAAGGGAATGGTCGTTGCGACCATGGGGCACATGGCGCTTGGGTCCCCCGAAGAGCCCCCCCCGCAAGGGAACAATGAATACCATTCCCGGCGAGGCAAACGTTCTGCTTGACATACGCGGCACCAACCCG
>DAHXMR010000034.1 GCA_027371655.1 Microcaldota archaeon | reverse complement strand
CAGGGCAAAAGTCGACTTCGTGTTCGCGCCAAGGGTTTCCGAAATGTACCCGCTTGGCTTCGACGAATTCGTGGAGCCGGGCAAGGCCGCACTGCCTTTGTGCGGCAAGAGCAGGCCGGGGCATTTCAAGGGCGTTGCCACGGTCGTTGCAAGGCTTTTCAGGATAGTGAGGCCCACGCGCGCGTACTTCGGGCAGAAGGACTACCAGCAAACCCTCGTGGTAAAGCAACTCGTGCGCGATTTGGGGCTTCCCGTGAAAATAGTCGTGTGCCCCATCGTGCGGGAAAAAGACGGCCTTGCCAAAAGCTCCCGAAACGCGTATCTTTCGGAACGGGAGCGCATGGCGGCGACAATACTTTCCCGCGCCCTGCGGCTTGCAAAAAAATCGTTCAATGATGGCGGGCGCGATGCCCGCAAAATCGTTTCGCAAATGAAGGCGCTCGTAAATTCGGAGCCCCTCGCCCGCATCGATTACGTTGAACTAAGGGACGCTGAAACCCTCTCCAAAATTGGCAAAATCTCGCGCCCCGTGGTTGCGGCGTTGGCCGTTTTCGTGGGAAAAAGGCGGTTGATTGGCCACGCGGTCTTGAAGCCCTAAGCCCCTTTGGAGGCGGCGGGAGCGGGGGCTTTTTTATACCGGCGCAAGCACAGGAATGAGTTGGTGCAGCAATCGATGGAACCGCAGGCAAAACGCGTCATACGGGCGGAACTCTACCGGGCGATGGATCCCGATCCGCTTAACCAGCATCTCAAAGCAAACGGATTCAAGGCGACTTGGTGCCACTATAACTACCGGACGGGAAAAAACCAGCCGCCTGAAATGAGGTTTGCGCTCAAGGTAAGCCATCCAACCGCATTCGACCGTTCCGCGCTTCTTGAAAAACTCGAAGCGGCAATGACCGAAGAGAACGCGGTCCGCGCGGGCGGCAAGGTTTATCGGCTTAAGAACATTTCCAATTCAGTCACCGCCCGCAACCTGATACGCCGTCCCCCGAAGGGAAACGAGATTTTACTCAACGTGGCGCACCAGTAAGCGCGGTTTCACCTGCGAACCGCGGCCGCCTTTTTTTTTCAACAGCCGCATTAAAAAGCCCGCAAGCCCCTAATTCTCCTTAGATGATGAAACTG
>DAHXMR010000020.1 GCA_027371655.1 Microcaldota archaeon | reverse complement strand
CGCCGTTGAAACCGCGCAAAAAGAAGTGCCAATGTACTTCAAAGACAGCGAACTCTTTTCATACGAAAAAGGCGGCGCCGAATACGCATACAGCCCCGACGAACGCAAATAAGTTTTGTTTGGATTTTTTGGGAGCAAATGGGTTTTGCAAAATGCAGCACGTCAAAATCAAGGTGAAGGTTGCCGCGCACGCCAAGGGCTTGGGGCTGCCCAAGTACATGAGCGAGCAGGCCGCGGGCTGCGACGTCCAAGCTGCCGTCGATTCTGAAATGACCATCGCGCCGGGCGAGGTTGCAATGGTGCCAACCGGCTTGCATTTGGAAATCCCCGCAGGATTCGAAGTGCAGGTGCGCCCCCGAAGCGGGTTGGCCGCAAAGCACGGCGTCACCCTCTTGAACTCGCCGGGCACAATCGACGCGGACTACCGCGGCGAAGTGAAAATGATTATGATAAACCACGGAAAGCTTCCTTTCGTCATAAAGCGCGGCGAGCGCATCGCCCAGCTCGTGGTGCACGAAGTCCAACAAGCCTCGTTCGAGGAAGCCGACGAGCTCTCCGAAACAGAGCGCGGGCACGGGGGCTTCGGCTCAAGCGGGAAATAAGCGGTCGGCATAATTTTATTGCCCGGGCCGCACAAGTATTAACGCCTATTTTTAGTGTATTTTTGCGGCAACCGCTTTTGCGCCGCGTGGGCGCAGTATTCTGCATAATCAAGGCGATTTTGAAATGGCACTTCGGCAACCCATCGTATGCGTGTTGGGGCACGTTGACCACGGCAAGACCAGCCTGCTTGATGCAATCAGGAGCACCAAAGTGCAGTCCCGCGAGGCCGGCGCCATCACGCAGGCAATCGGCGCGTCCGAAATCCCAATCGGCGTGATTACCGAAGCATGCGCCCCCGTGCTTTCCACGCTTCCCGTGAAATTCACCATTCCCGGCGTTCTTGTCATCGACACTCCGGGGCACGAGGCGTTCGCCAATTTGCGCAGGCGCGGGGGAAGCATCGCCGACATCGCCATCCTCGTCATAGATGTTACAAAGGGAATCGAGGCGCAGACGCGGGAGGCAATCGAGATTCTGCGAGAATACAAGACGCCATTCGTGGTCGCCGCGAATAAGATTGACGCGGTTTCGGGATGGCACGTTTTCGAGGGCGAAAGCTTCGCATCCTCGCACGCAAAGCAGAACCAGAACACGCAGGCTTTTTTGGACGAAAAAATCTACTCCATGATAGGCCAGTTGTACGACTACAAGTTCTCCGCGGAAAGGTTCGACCGCGTCACCGACTTCACAAAACAGATTGTAATCGTTCCCGTGAGCGCGAAAACCCGCGAAGGCCTCCCCGAACTTTTGCTATATGTTGCGGGCCTGGCGCAGAAGTTCCTGGAAAAAAAGCTCTTTGTTGAAGAAAAAGCCGGCAAGGCGAGCATCCTCGAAGTTAGGGAAGAGAGGGGGCTTGGGAAAACGCTTGACGTTATTTTGTACGATGGCACCATACAGCAGGGCAGCCGCATCCTTTTTGCAACACTCGAAGGCCCCGTCGAGTCCAAGGTAAAAGCGCTTCTCAAGCCAAAGCCCCTGGATGAAATGCGGGACCCAACGGAAAAATTCAATTCCGTCCCGGCGGCATTCGCCGCCGCGGGAATAAAAATCGCGTGCGAAAACGCGGACAAGGCCCTTGCGGGCTCCTCCCTTTTTGTCGTTTCAAACGATGCCGAGGCGGCCGCTGCGCGCACGGCGCTTGAGGCGGAAGTGCAATCGATAGTTTTGCATTCGGACAGCGCGGGGATTATGATAAAGGCCGACGCGTTGGGAAGCCTTGAGGCGATTAGCAAGCTTTTGTCCGCGGAAAAAATCCCCATCAGAAGCGCCGAAATCGGCCCGCCCTTGAAAAAAGACGTTTTGGAGGCGGCAAGCGTGCGGCAGCAGGACCAGGACTTGGGCGTGATTTTCGCATTCAACGTGCCCGTTGACGC
The DNA here is from genome assembly GCA_027371655.1 of Microcaldota archaeon. The sequence continues at coordinate 1,088 of DAHXMR010000020.1, read as the reverse complement.
CGACGTGGTGGCACTGGCGCAAGCGGAAAAAGTCAAGGTGTTCAAGGAGAACATCATTTACAATTTGATTGAGGGCTATTCCGAGTGGAAAAAAGAGGCAAAAGCGGCTGAAAAGAAGGAGGCGTTCTCCAAGCTCATCCTCCCTGCAAAGATAACGCTTTTGCCGCACTCGTGTTTCCGCGTGTCCAACCCCGCGGTCTTTGGAGTCGAAGTTTTGGAGGGCACTATTCGCAAGGGTTATACTATGATTCGCGCGGACGGCTCGGTTGCTGGAACGATTGCGGGAATCCAGCACGAAAAAGAGGCAATCGACTCGGCGAAAAAGGGCCAGCAGGTGGCAGTCAGCATGCCGGAGCCCTTCTACGGCAGGCAGGTCAAGGAAAAAGACGAGTTGTATTCCGACGTTTCGCGCGACGACGTGAAAATAATCGAGGAAAAATATTTGCAAGCCCTCTCGCCCGGCGAGCGCGAGCTTTTGAAGGAAATCAAGAAAATAAAGGGAATAATAGTAGCGGAATTCTGACAACTGCACTTATAGAAACGTTAATTAATATTAATTAACACTATTTTAGTATGGTTAATCCTTACGATCCTCAGAACCCGGCAAAACGGTACGAGTTACTATTACAATTAAAAAACAGGCTTTCCAAAACAATTCCGCTGCGCCAAAACGCGCGCGGGAATTGCGAATTCTTTTTCCGCTTATTCGCTATCAGTGGCATTTTTCAACGAGGTGTTTTTCAAAATGGAACGTACTTTCGTGATAATCAAGCCAGACGCCGTCATGCGCGGCATCGTGGGCGAAGTTGTTTCCCGCCTTGAGCGCAAGAACCTGCAAATGGTGGGCGCCAAAATGATCCGCCTCGACGACGCGATTTTGGACAAGCACTACGCGCACCTTGCCGACAAGCCGTTCTTTCCCGGAATCAAGAAGTTCATGAAATCCGCGCCCGTGCTTGCAATGGTGTGGGAAGGCAAGGAAGCCGTGAACGTGGTGCGCGCCCTCTGCGGCGTCACCAACTCGCGCCTCGCCGCCTCCGGAACAATACGCGGCGACTTTGCCATGAGCGTGCAATGCAACATCATCC
>DAHXMR010000003.1 GCA_027371655.1 Microcaldota archaeon | reverse complement strand
ATTATGGGGAACAGCTATTGTGCCGCGGGCTATTCCGGAAACGATTTTTTTCAAGGGCACGCCTTCGGATTGCGCAACCGCCTTTGCCGCGGGGGTTGCGAGTCCGCGCTTTGATTGTTGCATTAGCGTCAAAATGAATCTCCCTTGGTGTGAGTTGTGTAAGGCGGCGAAAACATATTAATTGTTTGAAGCGAAATTTTTGCGTAGCTATTTCAACTATTTTTGGCATTAGTGCCAAGTGGAAGGTGTGTTTGAAATGACCAGCCAAGTCAACGTTTTCGGGTTGCTTTCCCGCGTTCGGGAGAAAAAGCCGCTTGTGCACCATATCACCAATTGGGTGACGATTTACGATTGCGCGAACGTGGTGCGCACCATCGGCGCGTTGCCCGTTATGGCGCACGCGGCGCCCGAAGTCGCGGAAATGGTCGGGATTTCCTCCGCGCTTGTGCTCAACATCGGAACGCTCACGCCCCAGTTGGTGGAATCCATGAAATTGGCGGCAGGCGCTGCCAACAAGAAGGGAATTCCCATAGTGCTTGATGCGGCTGGCGCCGGCGCGACAACATACCGCACTGACACGTGCAACGAGCTTTTGGAAGAATACAAAATCGCGGTCGTAAAGGGAAATGCGGGCGAAATCGGCGTGCTTGCGGGCGCGAAGGCCGAAGTGCGCGGGGTGGAGTCCATGGGCGTGCAGGGCGACAAGGCGGAAATCGCACGCAATTTTGCCAAAGCCGGAAAATTCACCGTTGCGATGACCGGAAAGCAGGACGTTGTGGCCGGGAATGGAAAAGTTTTTTTGGTGGACAACGGAAGCGAGTGGATGGGCAGGATTGTCGGCACGGGCTGCATGGCCGCGTCCGTAATCGGCTCTTTTGCCGCGGTTGAAAAGGATTACGCGGTTGCCGCAACCGCCGCGTTGTCCGCGTATGGAATCGGCGGAGAGCTTGCGGGAAAAGACCCGAAAGGCCCCGGCACGTTCAAGGCGCTCTTTTTTGATGAACTATACAATCTTGATGAAGCGAAAATAACGAAAATGGCGAAAATAACAAGTGTTTGAAATTCCTTGCCTGTATTTTGTCACCGAGCGCGGCGCAAAGCGCAACTGGAAAGAATCGCACATTGCGGGCGCAAGGGCCGCGCTTGAAGGCGGTGCAAGGGCGATACAGTTGCGAGACAAGCATGCAACTGATGCGGAATTGCTGCCCGTTGCCATCGCGATACGCAAAGTATGCGAAAAGCACAAGGCGGTTTTCCTAATCAACGACCGCTTGGGCCTTGCGAAAAAATGCACGGCTAGCGGAGTGCACGTTGGGCAGGGGGACTTGCTGGATTCAAGCGTTCCCGCGGTGCGGGCAAAAGTTTTCCCTCACGCCCTTGTGGGCGTGACGGCGCACAATGTTGCCGAGGCGCTGCTTGCGTTCGAGGAAGGCGCGGATTATTTGGGAGTCAGCCCAATTTTTGCCACCAAAAGCAAGGGAGATGCTGGAAAGCCCATCGGCTTGAAGGGATTGAAGGAAATCGCACTCGCGCTGAAAAGGCGCGGTGCGCGCGTGCCCATAATTGCAATCGGGGGAATTACCGAAGAAAATGCGGCAAGCGTGATGAAAGCAGGCGCGGACGGCGTGGCCGTCGTGTCCGCAGTTTCGAGGGCGAAAAACCCCCAAATGGCGGCAAAAAGGCTTGCATGCATAGTTTCAGGAAAAGGTATTAATGCCAAGAAACGGTAATGCAACCCAAAGGGTGGGGCTATGGATTCGTTGGAATCGCGTGGTTTGAAGTTTGTTTTGCTTACCGCGGTCATTTCGGGCTTTTCGATTTTCGTGAACAAGTATGCGGTTTCGATGAACAACGCGTTCGTGTTCACTTCGATGAAGAACGTGTCCGTTGCCCTCATGCTCGGCGCGCTCTTGCTGCTTGCAGGCGGCTTTTCGGAACTGAAAATGCTTTCCCGCGGCCAGTGGGGCAAGCTTGCGCTCATTGGCTTGGTGGGGGGAAGCATTCCATTCCTGTTGTTTTTCCGCGGCTTGCAGCTCACAAGCGCGGCTGGCGCGTCGTTTGTGCACAAATTGATGTTCGTGGCAGTGGCAGTGCTTGCCGTGTTTTTCTTGAGAGAGAAGATTGCGGACAGCAAAAAATTCCTTGCTGCCGCGGTTGCAATAGTGGCGGGCAATGCCTTGCTTTTGCAAATCCCAAAAGCGCTTGACGAA
>DAHXMR010000035.1 GCA_027371655.1 Microcaldota archaeon | reverse complement strand
AGCTCTTTGGGCTGCGCGCCCAAAGCGGCCCCGGCCTGCGTTTGCTTTTTTGCAACGCGGGAGTTTGAGTGGTAAAGCAGGGTGCTGTTGTCGGGGATTCCCTCGAATTTTATGCCCGTGAGGTCCTGGATTTTGCGCTCGTCCCATTCCGCCGCAATCACCGACGCGGACAGCGCGGGAATCGGCGTGCGGAAAGCCGCGGACGCCCAAAGCACGATGAAGCTCTGCACTTCATCGGCCCTGAAAACGTACATCACCTTGGCGCTGCCTGCCGCCTGTGGGATGGCGAAGGCGGAATCGAAAACCGCGCCGGATTGCAGTGCCGCCTTGCACAAAATTGCGAGGTCCCGGGGGCCGCATTCGAGCCAGAGCGCGCCCGCCTGCTCCCTGGAGGCCTTGAACTTTGCCGAAGCGCGGGACTGCACGCCATTCAGGAATTTTTCAACGTTGGGTTTCATTTTGAAATCACAAAACCTTTTTTTGGAAAATCATGTCCGGGCTCATTTCACGAAAGCGCTTGACGCCGAGAGCACCAATTGCAGGAACTGCGCGGGCGGGAACAATGCGACCATGCACGCCAACAGGAAAAGCGCGGCGACGGCGAAGGTCATGCTCGCGCTTTGCTTGAAGTGCTTGGTGCCCGCGGGCGCTGGGCCGAAGGAAACTTCGGACGCCTTGGAAAGCATGACTGCGAATGCTATTGCGAAAAACGCGATTGCAAGCACTGCCACGTCTATGCGGCCTTTGGAAAGCGCGGCGCCAAGCAGCGCTGCCTCGGAGAAGAACGTCCCAAAGGGAAGGCTTCCGGCAACGCCGATGCACGCGAAGAGGAACGCCATGCCGAAAAATGGAACCGCGCTCAATGCGCCGCGCACAAGGGGCATGTCGCGCGTGGAGTAGACCTGGCTTAACGCGCCGGCGGAGAAGAACGCGAGGGGCTTCACAAGCGAGTGGGAAACCACGTGGAACAGGCTTGCAAACGCGCCCAACGGCCCGCCCAATCCCATGGCAAGCGCGGCGATTCCCATGTTTTCAACGCTGGAATACGCAAGGAGCCTCTTGAAGTTCTTCTGCGAATAAAGGCGCAATGCCGCGAATCCCAACGACGCCATTCCGAAGACCAAAAGCAGGGTGGACGCAAAGCTTTCCGCGTCGGGGCTGGCCTGCATTATCTTGAATACGCGCAGTATCGCGTAGAACGCTATGTTGAGAAGCACTCCCGACAAGAGCGCGCTCACCGGAGTCGGCGCCTGCTCGTGCGCGTCCGGAAGCCAGACGTGCAGGGGAAACAGGCTCATTTTGGTGCCGTAACCGACGAGGATGAATGCGAATGCAATCTTAAGGATTGTCGGGTCGATAAGCGCCGCGTTTTGTGCCGCGTACGCCCAGTCGAACTGCACGGCCAGGCCCGCCTTGGACAGGCCGAAGCCCAGTATGATTACGCCTACGAGGGCGAGGGTTATTCCCACGGAGCAGATGACGAAGTACTTCCACGCCGCTTCCACCGACTGCGGCCTGTTGAAGAAGCTTATCAAAAACACGGACACCAAGGTGGTGGCCTCGACCGACGCCCAAATCAGCACCATGTCGGACGCCAAAAGCGCGGAAAGCATGGATGCCAAAAAAAGCGAGAGAAGCGCGTAATAATTGCCCACCCTTTTGCCGTCCACCGCCCCGATTTCGACTTCGTGCGCCATGTAGCCCTGCGAGTAAAGCAGCACCAGGAACGCGACCAGAGACACCACGAGGGCGAAAAGCGCGGAAAGCGCGTCGAGGGAAAGCACCCCGAATTCGTGCAGCGGCTGGCCGGATTGGATGAATTCCCCGGTGGCGCCTGCAATCGCGGCAAACGAAAGGAAAACGAACAGCGCCGCGGCCGCCCCCGAATAGTTGGGCGACTTGTTCTTGAGCAGGAACGCCAAAATGGCGCCTGCGACGGGAAGTGCTATTGCGAGTTCCAGCATTTTCAAAATCACGGCACGGTTTGCAAATTTTACGGATTATTCCCGCAGCAGGTTGAGCTTCTGCGAGTCAAGCGTTTCGACTACCACTTGTATCTTGAATATCAGGACCACGAATACCACGACCATGACCAACAGGTCGAAGAACGCGGCAATGGTGCCAAGTATGGGCATTTCCACGGACAATGTCAGCGGCAGCAGCACCAAGCCGTTTTCAAGGATGAGGAAGCCCAGCACCTGCAAAAGAAGGTGCGATTTCACGGCTATCACGAAAACGCCTATGAAAATGATTGAAAGCGCGATTGGGAGAAGCACGTTCTGCACGTCCAAAACGCTTGAAAACACGAATGCCCCGAAGACGGCCGCAAGCGAGAGGATCATTGCCCCGGGCGTGTGGATGGGCGCGTTCAGGGTTATCGGGTCGAAGTCGATTCCAAGCGAGGTCTTGCCGTAGAACGCGTTCATCGAGCGAAGGAGCAGGTAGGGGAACAACAGGAGCTTGAACACCACGGTTGCCCCGAATTCTATCCACTGCGCGGCATTGCCCTGCTGCAGCGCCACCCAGAGGAAAACAAGCGAAAGCGCCGCGCTTTGGAACAGGTAGACTTCCACCCTCCTTGAAAACTTTGCGCGGATCATTATGTAAAAGCTGGCCAAGAGCATGACGAAGCCCAAAAGCACGACCAGCTCGGGAACCGCCCGGGAATTGAAGCGCGACGCCAAAAGCGCCAATGCCGCGCAGCAAAGCGCGAACACCAAAAGCGCGGGAACGCGGAAGAGCCTGATTTTGGGCGTGAAGCTTTCAAATGACGCGGTAATGATTCCGAGGATGAAGACGAAAATCAAAATCGACAACGGGTAGGCAAACGGTTGCAAAAACTGCAGCGCGCCCGAAACCGCGGACACAGGCAGGAAAAGCACCGAGAATAACGCGAAGAACGCGAACGCCTTTGCCGACTGCGCCCATTCTATGAATGCAAGCCTCGGCCCCGATGCTTCGAGGATCATGGCCTCGTGCACCATGGTGAGTTCCAGGTGCGTGGCGGGATTGTCGAATGGAAGGCGGCCGAGTTCCGCAAGAATCACCGTGCCAAGGGCGATTGCCCCAAGCACGGCCGCGGCGCTTGAGTGGGCGCCCAGGCCGTCGGGAAACAGGGGCTGAATCTGGCCCCCCACGCCCAGGGAGAACACGAAAACCACGAGCATGAAAAACGCGGGCTCTATCAAGGTCGCGAAAAGCATTTCGCGGCTTGAGCCTATTCCGCCGAACGCGCTTGCTGCGTCAAGCCCGGAAAGCGCGATAAGGAACCTGCCAAGGGCAAGGACGTACGCGAAGGTGATCAGGTCCATCGCAAGCGCGGGCTGGGCGCCCGCCACGGGAACCGCAAGCGCTGCCACCACAACTGCCGCAAAGTTCACCGCGGGCGCCGCCGCCGAAATCCACGACGAGTGCTTGCTGGAAACCGTTCCCTTGGAAAAAAGCTTGCGCAAGTCGAAATACGGCTGCCATACGGGGGAGCCGCGCCGTCCCTGGAAAACCGCCTTTACCTTGCGCATCACGCCGACCAAAAGTGGCGCGAACAGGAAAACAAGCGCAAGTTGCGCCAGCGCGAGCAATGATGATTCAATCAAGGATGCCATTTCAAACCACTGCGAAAAACAACACTACCAAAAGCGTGACAATCACGTAAGACATGTAATGGACGAGGTTTCCGGTCTGAAGCAGGCGCGACAGCCTGCTGAAGAAAAGGAACACCGCAACCAGCGGGCGGTAGAACAAAAACTCGAACACCGCAGGGCCCGACGCGTCGTTGCGCTTGAAGGGGTTGAGCCAGCGGGCGAAAACGCGCGTAACCGGCATGGCAAAGCCCGTTGCCGAATACTGCATTTTGGGCGTGACCTCGAAAATCCCGCAATCCCACGTGTCGCCCACGCCGTCGCGCGCGGAAGACGCGCGGCGGGCGAAAAAGTCAATCAATGCCACCGCGATTATTGCAATGGCAAGCACGGCGAACACCGCAAACGAAGGCAAATGCGATGAGGCCGCCGCAAGGCCGGAAAAATCGGAAACCCCAAGCCAGGACAATGCGGGCGCAAAAAGCGACAATACCGCCTGCGGGAACAATCCCGTTCCAACGCACGCCAACGCAAGCACTGCCATTCCCGCAAGCATGGATTTGGGAACTTCGGCGGCCTTGCCAACCGACTCGCTGCGCGGCAGGCCCAAGAAGCATATTCCGAACGCCTTGGTGAACGCGACCACCGCAAGCGCGCTTGTTACCGCAAGCAAGATTACCGCGGCAATGAAAACCAATCCCAAAACCCCGACGTTCGAGCTTCCTGAAAGCAGCGCCTGGAAAGTCAGCCACTCGCTTGCAAACCCGTTGAGCGGCGGGATGGCTGCGATGGATGCCGAGCCAACGAGGAAGAACACCGCGGTCAATGGCATGAGCTTTACCAATCCGCCCATGCGTTCTATGTTCTTGGTGTGCGCCGAGTAAGCGATTGAACCGGCGCCCATGAAAAGCAGGCTCTTGAAAAG
>DAHXMR010000218.1 GCA_027371655.1 Microcaldota archaeon | reverse complement strand
TTCATTATGTCGATGCCGTGGCCGAACGAGCCTCCGAGGTGGTCGGAAAGATTGCTGTAAGACACGCTGCTGTTCGCGGTGTAGTTCAGCATTATTCCGCCGTCGAATTGCACCACCGTGCAGTTCACCATGGTGAAATTCTGCACGTTGTTGGCATAAACCCCGAAAGTATTGGCCGCCTTCGTGCCGTCAATCGTGTGCCCCTGGCAGTCCAAAATCGTGTTGTTCGCGGCCACCATGCAGGCGTTCGTAGTGGCATAATTGGTGATGTCCGCTGTAAGCGCGTACGCGGTTCCGGCGGCAAACGCGGTGCAAGCGCTTATGTCTGTTGCGGTTACGAAGCCCGCCAAGGCGATTGTGGCAAAAAGCGCGATCGCAAGCATTGCTTGCGATTTGCCGATTGCAATCGGCATAAAAAAGACCGTTGATTTGGATTTTTGCATTTCCCGATCGTTTCCCGCAAAAAAGTTTTTTTCCCGCTTTGCATTGCCCGACAAAGAGTGCTGCGGGGGAGCCAAGAACGCTTATTTTCACTCTCGCGGGATATAAAAGCGATTTAAAAAGCGCGCGAGGGCATAGGGGACAAGGTGCCGCGGGATGTAAACGTAGTGGTTGTGGGGCGGTGCGGGCAAAGGAGTTTTTGCTAAAAGCAGGCAATAAAAACCTTGTTCGACAAAACAATATTTTCCTTTGGGCCTGTAGCTTAGTCTGGTTGGAGCGTTCGACTGATAAGGACAAGTCGCGTTCCCCGAATTCTGAGAGCGCAACCGTTTTCAGACATCGAAAGGTCGCCAGTTCGAATCTGGCCAGGCCCATTTGCTCCTGTCGTCTAGTCCGGTCAAGGATAAGGGCTTCTCGAGCCTTTCCGAACCGCGGAGGGGGGAACGTTCCCCCCTCCCCAGTTCAAGGGTTTTCCTGACCCTCCCCCCGTAAGGGGATGAGCGGGAAAACCAGGCGGAAATAGCCTTTGACACGGGTTCAAATCCCGTCAGGAGCACTTAGTAAAAAATCAGGGATAGGCCGTCCACGCGGCTGAAGTGCTTTTTGTTCGAGGTTATGAGCGGTTCGTTTTCGCATATGGCGGCGGCGGCTATCATTGCGTCGAATGCGCCTATGTCGGAGCCGTTTTTCCGCAGTTGCTTGTATATCCTTCCGGCGGTTTCCGCGTGTTCCTGCGAAAACGGGAGCGTCCTCATGGGCTCCAAAAGCCGTCTTCTTTTTTCATCGATGCCCGGCGGAGATCCCGCTGAAAGTTCGAAAACGGAAATGGCGCTTACGAACAGGGTTTCTCCCCTCAGTTCGGCATTTTCCGCAGCGCCTGCCGCCCGCTTGTCGCCGCGCCCCAAGTCGATTATCGCGCTGGTATCCATTAGTGCCATGCTTTTACTTTCGCCTCTATCCGCACGGTTTCCACGCCGCGCTTGATTGCAGCCGCTTCCTTTTCGGAAAGGATTCCGATCACGTCCGATACCCTTGCGGTTTTGGCGAGGCGGAGTATTTCCTTTGAAAAGCTTTCATCGGCTTTTTGCAGTTTTTTCAGCGTTTCATATGCCTCTAACGAGAGGCTTATGTTACGGTAGCTCATACACACATATATGCATATATCTTTAAAAACCTGCCTGGCGTTTTGCGCCAGTCGGGGGCGGAATATCCCCTGCTTTTCAGCCTTTGGCGCCGCGCGGTTTTTGGCCCTCCAAGAACTTGAAAACCCCCAGCACCGCCTTCACGCCCTCGCCGCCCGCCACGATAATCTGCTTTTCGGGAACGTCGGTCACGTCCCCCGCGGCGAAAATCCCCGGCACGCTTGTGAGGTTTGAAATTTCCCGCACCTTGTCGTCGTGTATCACTATCTCGCCGAGGGCGTTTTTTTGCGTGAGCTTGTCGAAGGAAACGCTTGGCGTTGAGCCGATTTCGATGAAAACCCCCCGGACAGAAAGGGCTTTTTCGCGCCCGCCTTCCGCGAATTTTATCCCCTGCACGAACTTGTCCCCCCATATTTCGGTGGTGCGCGAGTTGTTGTGCACCCTTATTTTCCCGCTTTTCGCGATGCGCCCAAGCGTTTGCTTTTCCCCGCGCAGCTTCGGGTTTATGTTGATTACGTGCACGCTCTTGCAGTATTTTGCCGACAACAACGCGGCGTCCATCGCTGAGTTCCCCCCGCCGACCACCGCGACGTCTTTTCCAACGAAAACGGGCGCGTCGCAGGTGGCGCAATAAGTCACGCCACGCCCGAGGAATTTTTCCTCGCCGGGCACGTTCAATTTCCTCGGGATTTTTCCGGAGGCAATCAGCACGGTTTTCGCCCCGTATGCCGCCTTGTTCGTGCGTATCTTGAAGCCGGCCGGGGTTTTTTCAATGGAAAGCGCGGTTTCCCGCAAGAGCCTGATTTTGTAGTCGCGCAAATGCTCCTCGAACCGCGACACCAGCGCGGCCCCCGACACGAGGTGGAAGCCCAAATAGTTTTCCACGTCCGAGCTCCAAACGGTCTGCCCGCCGACGTTTTCCGAAATTATTGCAAAGGATATTTTTTGGCGCGCCGCATATACCGCGGCGGCAAGGCCCGCGGGCCCCGCGCCGATTATCACGAGGTCGTACAATCCAAAAAGCACCAAAAGGGGTTTTTTCGCGACTGCCCCGCGTGCAGAGGGGGGGCGATTGCCGTTATCGCTTGTCCGGCTGGGGCGCCGCCGTGCCGCCTGCCGTCTTTTTTATGCTTACCTCGCATTTTTCCCCGCTGAACGCGCATATTAGGCAGCAGTATCCGGGGGGAGTGTGCAGGGTGCGGCCGCAGTTGGTGCAAACGTGCAAATGCAGGCACGTGTTCGGCGCGTTTTCCACCTCGTCGCGCGCCTTGCAATGCGGGCACTGGATGTACGCCCAAACCATTTTTTTCTATCCCCCCAACTTTACAACGCTTGCGGGAAAAAGAACGATTACTTGAGCTTGAGCGCCTGTTTTATCGCCGGAAGGTCGAAGCCCACGATTATCTTGCCGTCGATGTCGATGACCGGCACGCCCATCTGCCCCGATTTCTCGATCATCTCGTTCGCGCGCTTGGCGTCCGCGCCCACGTCGTAGTCCGTGTACTTGACCTTGTTCTTGTCGAAGAATTCCTTAGCCATGTGGCAGTAGGGGCAGCTCTGCGTAGAATAAACGATGACATTGGCCATTTTTTCCACACCTCTTGGTTTCAATGAACGAACACGGGTCGCGGAATCCGTGGCTTTTAAGATACTTCGGCTGCGGTCGAAGATTTGCAAGCTTCGCTTGCAACCGAGCCGAGGAGCGACCCGAATTTGCAATGTGCGACC
>DAHXMR010000216.1 GCA_027371655.1 Microcaldota archaeon | reverse complement strand
CCGTATTCGTGCATGTGCCTGCGGGCAAGAAGCGCGTAAAGCGCGGGAAAAGTCGCGCCGTAGAAAAGCTCCCACTCCTGGTCGCCCGCGCCGCCCAACGCGACTGCGACGTCCTCGGTGGACACTTCGGTCATTTTTTCCACTCCGCCGACCGCGACGATGTCGTACATCCCCGAGGCGACGGCAAAATACGCGGAACGCAACGCAACGCTTCCGGACGCGCACGCGGCCTCGCAGCGCACCGACGGGATTGGGTTGAGCCCGAGCTGGTCCGCCAAAAGCGCGCCAACGTGCTCCTGGCCAATCAGGGAGCCGGACGCCATGCAGCCGCCGTAAATGGCCTGCACGTCCTTGCCCTCGATGCCGGCGTCCGCAACCGCGCGCACGCCCGCCTCGGCAATCATCTCGCGGAAGCTGGTGTTCCAATGCTCGCCGAACTTCGTGAGCCCGCATCCGATTATGGAAACTTTCCTCATTTCAAACCACTCTTTGCAAAAACAACAAACAAATCAAAAAAACAAAACTAAAAAATCACAGGCTCTTGATTTTGCGCCTGTGCTTGACGTACTCCGAGTATGTGACGTATTCCTTTTCCCTTATCATTTCAAGCACGCGCCACTGGGCCTTGGGCCGGCGCTTGTCTATTTCGCCTGTCACCGTGATCGCAAAAGCGTCGCTTCCCGCACCGCTTCCGTAGGAGGTTACGAAAATTTTCTGCCCGGGCTTGGCGACGTCGAGCACCGATGCGAGCCCGATCATGCTCGCGCCGCTGTAAGTGTTCCCGATAAGGGGAGTGATGAGCCCCTGCTTGATTTTTTCGCTTTCGAACCCCAGCTGCTTGGCCGCGCGCACCGGGAACTTGCCGTTCGGCTGGTGGAAAACCGCGAAATCGTAATCTGCCGCCGTGGTGCCGGTTTTCTCGAAAAGCCCCTTCGCCGCACCCAACACGTGCTTGAAGTACGCGGGCTCGGCGGTGAACCTTCCCGCGTGGCGGGGGAACTCCGCGTGCTGCCGGCGCCAAAAATCCGGCGTGTCGGTCGTGAAGGAATAAGTTTCCTCCACTGTCGCAATCACTCCCTTTTTCCCTATGAGCATGGACGACGCGCCGCCGCCCGCGGTGAATTCGAGGGCGTCATTGGGCCTTCCCTGCGCGACGTCGCTTCCGATTGCCAGGCCCGTTTCAATCATCCCGCTTGCCACCATGCCCAGGCACGCCTGCATTCCCGCGGTGCCCGCCTTGCACGCGAACTCGAAGTCCGCGGCGGTAAGCGAGGGCGTGGCGCCGATTGCCTCGGCGACGATCGTTGCCGTGGGCTTGACGGCGTAAGGCTTGCTTTCGCTTCCGACGAAAATCGCGCCGATGCCCTTGGGGTCGGTGCCGGACGTGGAAATTGCGCGAAGCGCGCTTTCAACCGCGAAAGTCGCGGAATCCTCGTCGTATGCCGCGACCGCCTTTTCCTCAAGCCCCAGGCTCTCGGAAATGCGCGCCCCGTCCTTGCCCCACACCTTCGCGATCTCGGAGACCTTGATGCGCAAGCGTGGAACGTACACGCCATAGCCTACGATTCCAACTCCCTTCAAAGGCATGAGATTCAACAACCGTTTGGCGATTATCGACTTGAATTGGGATTCAAAAATTGAAAACAAGTTTTTGTTCCGCCAACGCTTAAAAAACTTCACATATAAGCGAAAAAATGTTCGGCAAAAAGCGAACTTTTTGGGGTTTGCGGCGGGCCCACAGCCCAATCTTATTGCTTCCTGCAACCAGATTGCATCGCAAACTCCCGCACTTGGGCAACCGCAGAGA
>DAHXMR010000196.1 GCA_027371655.1 Microcaldota archaeon | reverse complement strand
ATCATTCCCGCGCTGGAAAGCGCCCACGCAATAGCGTTCGTGGACAAGAACAAGAAACTCTTCCGCGGCAAGGCCACGATAATCTGCCTGTCCGGGCGGGGCGACAAGGACGTGCAGCAAGTGATGCCGTTTTTCGGGGGCGTGAAAAAATGAGCAAAAAACCGGGCGAACAAACAGGCACGCAAAAACAGAACAAATACCCCCTTTCCAGCACGTTCGCGCGCCTGCAGCGGCGGGGGGAAAGGGCGTTCATGCCATACGTTTGCTGCGGGGATTTCGGGGAAAAATTCACCGAATCATTGATTGGCGCGTTGTGCGGAAATGGCGCGGACATTATAGAGCTTGGCATCCCTTTTTCGGACCCTGTTGCCGACGGCCCCACCATACAGGCGGCATCGGTGCGCGCGTTGGCGGGCGGGATGACTCCGAAGAAAGCTTTGGCGTTGGTTGCCCGCGTGCGCAAGAGGGGGATAATCGCGCCAATCGTGGTAATGGCGTACTACAACATTGTTTTTCACGCGGGGGTTGGGCGTTTTGCGCGTGATGCCGCGGATGCGGGCGCGAGCGCGATTTTGTGCCCCGACGTGCCCCTTGAAGAATCGGCAACCTTGCGCAATGCGTGCGCAAACGCCGGGCTGGACTGCATATTCCTTGCCGCCCCCAACACGCCTGCGGCAAGGCTTGGAAAAATCCTCGCACGGGCAACGGGATTCCTTTACCTCGTCTCGGTGTCGGGGACAACGGGCGCACGCAAAAGCGTTTCAAAAGAGGCGATTGCGCTAGTGAAACGCGCGAAAAAAACCTCGAAAATCCCCGTTGCGGTCGGCTTCGGCGTTTCAACCCCCGCGCAGGCGCGGGAAATCGCAAGCGCGGGCGCGGACGGCGCAATCGTGGGAAGCAAAATAGTTGACTTGCATGCCCCGGATGCAAAACGCGGGAAACCGGGCGAGGCGTTAAAAAAAGTGGCTGCGTTTTCGCGGGAAATGAAGGCGGCTTTAACGTAACCTACTAAAACCACTTCGCGCAAAATGGTTTTGCTGGTTTTTTACTTTTCGCATCCCAACGGCCCCACGGCGGCGTTGGCAGGTTTTACGGCGTATGAAAAATGGGGCTTGACGCAAAACAGCGGAAACTCGCGGACCGCATCCTCGAACTCAAGGGGGAAAAGAACGCGGTAATCCTCGCGCACAACTACCAGCGGCCGGAAATCTACGAGGTAGCCGACCACGTGGGCGACTCGTACGACTTGAGCGTCAAGGCCACCAAAAGCGACGCGGAAATAATCGTGTTCTGCGGCGTGAGGTTCATGGCCGAAACCGCGAAGATTTTGAACCCGGGAAAAAAAGTGCTCCTGCCCGCATTAGGCGCGGGATGCACCATGGCAAGCATGATGGACGCAAGTGCCGCGAGGGCGTGGAAGGCGAAATACCCCGATGCTTCAAGCGTGTGTTACATCAACACCAACGCCGACGTGAAAGCCGAGTTCGACGCGTGCTGCACTTCGGCAAATTCCGTTAAAGTCGCCGGCAGCATGCCCGCGAGGCGGGTGCTGTTCGGGCCCGACCAGAACCTCGCGCAATACACCCAGGAACAACTTGATGCCAAAGGGATTGACAAGGAAATAATCCCATGGAACGGGTTCTGCTACGCGCACACCGCTATAAGCGCGCAACAATTGGCGGAAGCCATGAAACTGCGACCGGACGCCGAGGTCATAGCACACCCGGAGTGCAAAAAGGAAATCCGCGACATGGCGCATTACGTTTACGGCACGGGCGGGATGGTCAAGCGCGCGGGCGAAAGCGATGCAAAGGAATTCATAATAGGCACGGAAATCGGGATGTGTGAAAGGCTTGCACGCGATTATCCCGGCAAAAAATTCATGGCCGCGCCAAACAGCGGCACTTGCGCGTTCATGAAAAAAACCACCCTCCAAAACACGCTTGACGCGCTGGAAAAAGAACAGCACGAGGTCAACGTGCCCCAGGAAATCGCGGGGCGCGCACGCGCGTGCATAGGCAAAATGCTTGAAATCGGGAAATGAGGCTTGACGGAAAATGGACCCCAAAAAATTGCTTGGCGCCCTGGTGCGCGGCACCCAAAAGTACGCAAACGCCTCGGGCAGGCACTCCTGCGTGGTTGGAATAAGCGGGGGCGTGGACTCCGCCTGCGTGTGCGGCATACTGTGCAAGGCGCTTGGGCCAAAAAACGTTTTCGCGTACCACTTGCCTGCCGGGGACTATTCGCACTTGGCCGACGCCACGGCCGTTGCCGAAAAATTCGGGTGCAACTTCGAAGCCGCCGACCTGACGCAGGCGGTTGAAGCCGTTGCAAAAACCGCGAAGCCCGCGGACGGCATGGGCAGGGGCAACATCGCATCCCGCTTGCGAATGGTTTTCCTTTACGCGAAGGCGCGCGACAAAAACGCGCTTGTGGCGGGCACAAGCAACAAAAGCGAAATGGCTTTGGGGTATTTCACGAAATTCGGCGACGGCGGAGTGGACTTCGAACCCATAGGCGAACTTTACAAGATGCAGGTTTACGCCGTTGCAAAAGAGCTTGGCGTGCCCAAAAGGATAATCGACAAGCCGCCCACCGCGGGTTTGTGGCCTGGGCAGACCGACGAGTCCGAACTGGGCGCGGCGTACGCCCAAATAGATGAAACCCTTCAAAAACTTGAAGCCGGAACGGCCAGCACAAAAAGCGCTCTTGCGAAAAAGCTTTTGAAAAGGATGGAAAAAAACTCGCACAAGCTTTGCATTCCGCCTTCCATAAGCATCAAATAGGGCAAAACCACCAAATTCTTACATCAACGGACTACTCTTTGGGAGTTTTGGAAAAAATGCTTTCACTTGAATCGAAGAAGCGGCTCGAGCAGTTCCTGCTCGACGATGCGGGCAAAGGCGACGTCACGGGCAGCCTTGTGCCGGAAAGGCGCGGGCAATTCGAGATAGTCGCCGAAGACGACTGCACGCTTGCCGGAGCCGAGGAAGCGGCGTATTTGTTCGAGCTTGCGGGCGCAAAGGCGCGCGTTGTAAAAAGCGACGGGGAAAGCGCGAAAAAGGGCGACGTGGTGCTCTCCTGCGAGGGTTCCAACCGACAAGTTTTCCTTGCCGAGCGCACCGTGCTCAACGTGCTCGCGCGCATGTCGGGGGTGGCAACCGTTTGTTCGCAGGCCGCGGCGATAGCGGCAAAGGCATCCGGCGGCAAAACCATGGTTGCGGCAACGCGCAAGACGCTTCCGGGTTTCAACGATTTCGACAAGAAAGCCGCACGCTTGGGCGGCGCGGACTCGCACCGCACCAACCTGTCGGACATGGCGCTTTTCAAGACCAACGAGCTCGCATTCTTCAAAAGCCCCAAGGACGCGGTGGATGCGGCGAAAAAAGCCAACGGCTTTTCCAAGAAAGTGGAATTGGAGGCCGCGAATGCGGACGAGGCCGTGAACGCGGCGGTTGCGGGCGCGGACATAGTAATGCTTGACAATTTTTCAATCCAAAACGCAAAGGCCGCCATTGCCGCGGTGCGCGCGAAAAGCAACTGCCTCATCGAAATATCCGGGGGCGTGAATTTGGAAAACCTCGCGCAGTTCGCGGCACTGAAACCCGACTTCATCTCCATGGGCCTGCTCACGCAGAAGGCGCCAAGCAAGAGCTTCGGGATAAACACGGTAAAACTGGTGAAATGAACTTGGCGCCCCTTGCAAAGAAAACCCCGCTTCGCGCGCTTTTTGTCGGGCGGTTCCAGCCGTTCCATTTGGGGCACTTGAATTGCGTTAAAAAAATCCTCTCCGAAAACGGGGAAATAGTCATAGTCGTTGGAAGCGCGCAGGAGAACTTCACGCGCGAAAACCCCTTCACCGTGGGCGAGCGCATGGAGATGATTGCCGCAGCCCTTCGGGCCGAAAAGCTGGACTGCAAGGCGACCCTGGTGCCCGTGCCGGACACGAACGAAAGCGCGATTTGGGCAAAGCGCGTGCTCTCATACTGCCCGCGCATTGATGGGCCCGCGTACTCGAACAATTCTTGGACTAGCATGCTTTTGAGGCGCGAGGGATTGAAGGTGGACGGCCTTGCCGACTACAGGGGCATTGCGGCGACCGAAGTGCGCAGGCGCATGCGCGAAAAACAGGATTGGAAAACCCTCGCCCCGAAGGCGGTCGCGGAATTCATCGTGAAAAACGGGCTTGACGCCCGCGTGCGCGAGCTCGAATCACAAAAGCTCTGAAAAAGCGCAGGACCCAAGACTCGGAACTCAAGACTTTGGAAGGCGCGTTGGCATCGAACGGCATTTCGGCAAAAAGCGCGGCAGGCAGCTTTTGCGCGAGATAAGGCGCGCGTTCTCTTACTCTGAAATAAGGCGCAAGCGCACGGTTTCAAAAAACCTAGTATATTTATGCCGCCGGGGAAGCGAGAGGTTCGTGCTCAAAAAATACGTCCCCCGCAAGGGCCTGGAAAAGGAGTTCAAAAAACGCGCGCTCAACGAAATCAACACGTACATTTCCCTCGAAGACGAGCTTGGCCTCCCCAAGGTCGCGGCATACAACGCGCACGAAACGTATCTGGTGATGAAAAAAGAGCCCCTGCGCAAGGTGAAATCGCTTTCCGCGAAAACCGCCCGCGATGCGGCCCTGCTTCTTGCGAAAATCCACTCAATGGACGCGCCGCGCCACCCCTACCTTTTCAAATACGGGTTTTCCTATTACCACAACACGCTGCACCACATGCTGCGCAACCTGCAGGCGAAGGGCGTCCTCTCTTCCGGCGAGGCGCACAGAGTGGACAAGCTGCTTGAGGCAAGCCGCAGGGACATAACGGGCGCGGAGGAAACTTTCGTGCACGGCGACTACCACACGGAAAACCTGTTCTACAGCAAGGGCAGGCTGATACCCCTGGACTTCGAGTACAGCGGAATCGGCAGCCCCGCTTACGACTTGGCGGTGTTCCTATTTCCCGCAGCCAAAGGCGCCAACAAGGAATTGTTCCTCAAAAAATACCTGGCGAAAAGGAAATTGAAAAACTTCAAGCGCCTCTTCGAAGTCATGCTGCTGCGCCGCTGCATCGAGCTTTTGCACGCCTTCGCCGACAACCGCAATGCCCCCCAATACAAAAGCGCAATCGGAAAGCTGCGCGCCATGCTTGCGGCTGCAAAAGCGCGAATGGCTTAAAAGACGGGAAATAGAAAAGAATTTGGCGAATGAAAAAATGGCCGAAGAATTCTCTGGCTTCTACAAGCTTCCCATTGAAGAACGCGTTGGCCGCGTGAAAAAAGCCGCGCTGCTAACGGATGCCGAGGCCGCCCTTTTGAAAAAGGAAGGCGGGCTTCCAATTGAAACGGCCAACCGCATGGCCGAAAACCTCGTGGGCACCATGCCCTTGCCCCTTGGGGTTGCCGTGAATTTCAAAATCAACGGCAAGGAAAGGATAATCCCGATGGCAACGGAAGAGCCCTCGGTGATTGCCGCCTGCTCCTACGCCGCAAAACTCGCGCTCCCCGAAGGATTCGTTGCCTCGGCGGACGAACCAGTCATGATTGGGCAAATACAGCTTGTCCAAGTTCCCGACTGCGAAGGCGCTGCAAAGAAAATCGCTGCAAAAAAAAGCGAGCTGGTAAAGGAGGCTAACTCTCCCGACGCGCCGCTTGTCAAGCACGGGGGCGGAATGCGCGATTTGGACGCAAAGGTGCTTTCCACGCCGCGCGGAAAAATGCTCATTATTTACATTTACGTGGACACGCGGGACGCCATGGGCGCAAACGCGGTCAACACGTTTGCCGAAAGCATCGCGCCAAAGCTCGAACAAATTTCGGGCGGAAAGGTGCGGCTGCGCATCCTGTCCAATTTGGCGACCAAAAGGATGGCGCGCGCGAAAGCGGTTTGGAAAAAGGAGGCAATCGGCCCCGACGTTGTCGAGGGAATACTTGACGCATACGAATTCGCGCTGGCGGACCAGTACCGCGCGACTACGAACAACAAGGGCGCGATGAATGGCATTGACGCATTGATGGTCGCAACTGGGAACGACTGGCGTGCAATAGAGGCCGGCGCGCATTCGTACGCCGCCATAACGGGAAAATATTTGCCGCTTGCAAACTATTCGAAGGACAAAAACGGGAACCTCGTGGGCGAAATCGAATTGCCCATGGCGGTCGGCACAATCGGCGGCGCTACCAAAAGCCATCCCGTTGCGCAAATCTCGCTCAAAATTTTGGGCAATCCAAACGCGAAAGAGCTCGCGGGGATTGCGGCAAGCGTGGGGCTTGCGCAGAACTTCGCGGCATTGCGCGCCCTCGCATCCGAGGGGATTCAGCGCGGGCACATGGAACTGCACTCCCGCAACATCGCCGTGCTCGCGGGAGCGACGGGAACCGAAATAGACCGCGTTGCCGAAATAATGGCAAAAGAGGGAAAAGTGAGCGTGCAGCGCGCAACCGAGCTGTTGCATAAGAAATAAACGGCTTAATTCGCATTCAATAAAACAAAACGAAAAAACATTTTTGGAGATGGTTTGCATGGGTATGAGCAAGAGCGACATGGCGCACAAGAAGTCGAACATGAAGGCCAAGCTTGCGGAATTGGAGGAGCGCGCGAAGTCGGATCCGCTCAAGCGCGACCGCGTGCTTCACGAGGAAATCGCGGAACTGAAGAAAAAACTCGCGGACTAAACACTCGTTGGGTGGCAACAAATGCCCGCGCAAAAACGGCAGGTGTTCAGGGAAGAGTTTCGATTCGAAAAAAGCGAGGCGCCCCGCGCTAGAAGCTGGGCTGCCGAAACCCTGGCCAAAGCGGGATTAAGCGAGCGCACCATCCCATCGGCAACCGCCGCGGTTGCGGAAGCGTTCTACAACGCCGTCAGGCACGGGGCAAAGGGCCCGATAAACATTGCCGTGCGGCATTTTCCCGAGCGCTTCGAGGTAAGCGTTTACAACACCGCAAAAAAGGGGCAGGCGGCGGACACCGAGTCCTGCGAAAGGCGGGCAAAGGCGGAGCGCAACCTGCAAAACCTGGCGCTAGACGCCAAAGAAAGCGTTGCAAAAAAAGCGGAAGAAGCGCTGCAAAGGCAGTTCCCAAGCGAGGCCGGCGGAGGGGGCTTCGGCACCATGATGCTGAAGAAGCTTGCGCACTGCTACGACCTGAAAACCGCGGCCGGAAAAACCCGGGCCCGCATGATTTGGTACAAGAAACAGCTTTGATTACCCCACAAGCCGTGCCCCATGCCCCGCAGGCTGGGCCTCAAAAATAGAAAATCCAGCGCGCGTTATCGCGCTTTCCACCTGTTTCTTCTTTGAAAGCGCGACGAGAACCAGGGCTGCGCCGCCTTTTCCTCCTGCGCCCGTGAGTTTTGCGCCCAATGCGCCGGCTTTTCTCGCAACGTCAACGGCTTTTTCTATTTGCGGGCTTGACGCGCCCAATTTTTTGAGCAGCGCGTGGTTTTCGTCCATTGCCTCGCCCAAGAGTTTCGCGTTGCCGCGCGCCTTGAGTTGGGAAACGATTTTTTCGAACACTTCGCCGAACGCGCCGATTTTGTGCCTGTCTTCGTGGGAAAATTCCGCAAGCGGCTTCACCACTTCCCTGCCTGTTTCAAAGTCGGTTTTTGTGAGCCCGAGGCTTTTTGCGACCTTGAGCACCATTTCCCCCGTGTTCGCGCGTTCTCCGTTGGAATAGGTATCAACAATCAAAAGCGCGGTTCCCGCAGGAAGCGAGAGCTTCGGCTGGAGGATGAAATTCCATTGCACCTTTCCGCCTTCAACGGTGCGGATAAGTTCTGTGTTGCCCCTGCACACGGCCATCGCGTCAATCCCGCTTGGCCTGCCGCCGTGCGCCTTTTCCTCCGCGGCCTGCGCACACATCCACAACTCATCTTCCTCGGGCGTTTCTCCCATTTGGGGCCTGCGGCCCATCGAGGCAAACAAAACAAGCGCCAAAGCCGCGGCAATTGACGCGGAATTGCCAACCCCTTTCGGGGCCTTTGCGGAAACTATTTTTGCAACAAGGCGCTTTTTGGGAAAAAATCCCTCGGTTTGCCGCAAATAATCGACTACGGCAACGAAGGGCTCGAAAGTTTTCTTATTCCCGGCAGTTCCTTCGACCGCGCCTTCCGGGGAAACAAAAACCCTGCCGCGCTCGCTTTCAATGACCAAGCCGGGCTTGCCGGATGCTTTCCCTGTCCCCGGTTCCTCGTACAAATCGACTTTGTTGCAGGGCTCAAGTGCCATCGCTATTCCCGGCGCGCCGTGTATGACGCCGTGCTCCCCGGAAAAGATTATTTTCGTTGGCGCCTCTGCGGCGGCAAGTTTGCGCATTTGTAAACATGCAGCTCCCGTGAAATTCGGCACGCTCCGCACACCCGTGCGGACTGCAAATAAACTG